>NZ_JBQKJP010000008.1:0-75945 GCF_052117205.1 Candidatus Agathobaculum pullicola
GCCGGATTGAGGAACTGGACGCAAGGCGGCAGGACATTTCCAATGAGATTGCGAAGCTGTCTGCGGACGCTGTGCCAGCCGAAAAGATAGAAAGCATATCCGGCTATCTGGGCGACTGGGAGAATGTCAGCTTCGAGGACAAGCGGCAGGTGGTGGACGCATTGATAACCGTTATCCGGGCGACAAACGAAAAGGTAGAAATCGAATGGAAAATCTGACGGGCTTCCCCCGTCATACGCTATTCCTTTTGTGCCCTTGTCTATATTAGTGATATGCTGTTCCCCGATTTTGGCGTGCATTTTGTCGCGGTTAATGACGGAGTTGACAGTACGCGGGGCGAAAACGAGTTTACCGCAATCCGCAACGTGTTCAATGAAATGTATGCCCGCGACACTTCAAAGAAGATACGCGCTACTTGGCAATCAAAGGGAAAATCCGGCGAACACCTTACTACAATCCCGCCTTATGGCTATATGAAAGACCCCGACAACAAAAAGAAGTGGATTATTGATGAGGAAGCCGCAGCCGTTGTGCAGCAGATTTTCGCATTGTGCGTTTCCGGCATGGGACCGACACAAATATGCCATTGGTTAGAGAAAAGCGAAATCCTCAACCCTACTTTCTATTGGTTGTCAAAGGGTATGAAAGTCGGCAACAAGCCGAAGCCGGGGGCAAACCCGTACAAGTGGACGAATGAAACGGTTTCCCGTATGCTTGAAAAGATAGAGTATTTAGGGCATACTGTAAACTTCAAGACCCGCAAGCAATCCTACAAGAGCAAAAAAACGTTGTGGAACGACCCGTCCGAATGGGTGATCTTTGAGAACACACAGCCGCCGATTGTAGAGGAAAGTGTATTTCTCATTGTGCAGAACATACGCAAATCCCGCCGCCGCCCTACCAAAATGGGCGATATGGGTATTTTCTCCGGGCTGCTTTATTGTGCAGAGTGCGGCGGTAAAATGTATCAATGCCGAGCAACGAACTTCACCGAAGAACAGAAATATTTTATCTGTTCAACCTATCGGAAAGGCAAAGACTTGTGTACGACCCATTCAATCAAAAATGTTGTTCTGTATGAAATCGTCTTGAAAAATCTACGGGAAGCAATCGACTATGTAACAGAGTATGAAGCCGAGTTTGTGCAGGAAGCAGCAGACAGCCGTTTGCGAGAGCGCGACGTTGAGTTTTCCCGCAAGCGCGAAACACTTTCCAAAGCCGAAAGCCGTATTGCCGAGTTGGATAATCTGTTTAAGCATTTATATGAGGACAATGTAACCGGGAAATTGTCTGACGAACGGTTTATCAAAATGTCCCATGATTACGAATTAGAGCAGAGCAATCTAAAAGCTATGGCAGAAGTGCTACGGGAAGAAATCAAGCAGCAGGAAAAACAAAAGACCAACGTTAAAGCGTTTATCAGCGCGGTAAAGAAGTACACCGATATGCAGCAGCTTGACGCTGCTATGCTACGGGAGTTTATAGATCGTATCGAAGTTTCCCATACCGATAAAAAATCCAAGACAAGGGAAATCACGATTGTATATAACTTCATCGGTGCATTTGATTTTGAACGGGCGAAAGAAAAAGCCCAAAATACAACGGAAAAACAGCAAAGAACGGCATAGCCGTTTGGCTACACCGTTCCTTGCTAAAAAGTTTTCTTAATTCACCGCCCCATTGGCCCGTTCTTTTTTATTCTGCGTATATCCAGCGATGCAGCAAGGCTGGTTCGGCATGCAGACTGCCAATCCGGCAGTCCAATCCGTCCTCGACCAGTGCTTGAGCGGCGGGTTCAGCCAGTTCTGTAAGCGCAGGCGTGTCTGCCTGATTGAGCAGTACGCGCAATTTTTCTTTCGGCAGGCCGCAGGCCGCCACGGTTTCGCGCACACAGTATAGCAGCTCCGGGATGCCGACTGTTTGGTGGGGATTTTGTGCCCAGTCCGGACACAGCGCATAGCGGTGTACTGCGTCGCGTATCGGCCTGCCAAGTGCGGACAGTCCTGCCACAATCAGACACAGGTCGGTTTGCAGCGATAGCACCGGCTCGTCTGAGCGGTGCAATTTCAGCGGCAGACAGTGCGCGCCGTCCGCTTCGCACAGAGCTATGTCTGCTGCGGCTGCCGCCTGCGTGAGCAGAGCGGGGGAGAGCGTGCACAACTTTCCGTTTTCTGCTGATTGACCAGCACAGACCGCTCCCGATAACCGGAGCTGCCCGAGTAGCGCACTCGGTGTGGGATCGAGCAGCACCGTGCGGCAATCGGACGGTGGGACAGGGAATATATGGGTCGTGGTGGTTACCAGCACGCGACAGGATGCCAGCGCGCGGGCGAGCGCACGCAGCGCGGTCGTTTTTCCGCCCGCGCCGACAATGGAAACGAATTTCGGCTGCATTTTTCAGTCCTCATTTTGCCACAGCGGCAGATACCCGCTATCCTGAACGGCATAGAGTGCTTCCGCATCCGCGTCGAGCAGGTCGCGGCAGTCGGTTTCAGATGAAAAGCGTACACAAGTGCCGCAGGACGAACTAAGTGCACGCGGCACGGGCTGCATTTTCGCCTTGTTTCCCGCGTTTTGCAGCGCCTGAAAGCTGAGCATCGCGCTCAGATGCGTGTGAAAAGTCGCAACAAACTCACTCATGGCTTCTTGGTCAACGTCAAGGCGAATTCTTCGTCGCCCGTTTCGCGGGATGCAGCCTCGTAGCCGTTGTTGTGGGCAAAGCGCGTGATATTTTCCACCGCGCACGGGTCGTCGACCAGCACCTCGAGCGTACTCGGCGCGTTTTTCTTGACTTCCTTCTGCACCATGACAACGGGCATGGGGCAGGAATATCCTCTTGCATCAATCATTTTGCATTTTCCTCCCTATGTAAATTTGCATAAGAGATAATGGCAAGCAGAATCAGGCCAATTACAATGCCGATGCGGCCGGTCTGCGCCACGCCGCCTGCGGTAAATACACCGTCCGTCATTGCGTCCGCGTTGCCCGCCATGCCAAAGTTGTGTGCAATCGCCGCGCCGACCAGCATGCCAAACACGGTCACCGCGCTGTCTCCGCTGCCTTCGCCAGACAGAATGAGCTGACGCAGCGGACAGCCGCCCAGCAGTACCGAGCCCCAGCCCGCCATTGCCATGCCGAGAAAACTCCACACGTAGTCGTGGTGCGCGATTGGCTGTACGGCGAGGGTGGGATGAAAGTTACCCAGCGCAAGGTTGCCGATCAGAACGGTCACGAAAATGGCGATAAAACCGGTCAGCAGGTGAAAATCGCGGAACAGGAACATGTCGCGCAGGCCGCCCGCCATACACAGACGGCTCTTCTGTGCCAGCACGCCGACAACCAGGCCGCCTACGAGCGAAATCAGCCACGGAGCGTGGCTTGCGCCCGGGCCTGCCTGCGAAAAACGGATGAAGGACGGCGCGAGCAGCAGAAGCGCCAGCACGACGATCATAAAGCCGGGCAGCACAAAACCGCCTGCTTTTTGCACTTTTCGCGCGCGGCCGAGCGAAAAGCCCTTTTTCAGGCACAGAACACCCACGCCGATGCCCGAGGCAAAGCCGACAAAACCCGCAATCGCGGTCACGTCGCCGCCGCCCAGTCGCAGCAACATGCGCAGCGGGCAGCCGAGGAAGGCCAGCGCGCCGACCATGACAATCATGCCCAGCAAAAATCGCAGGGCAGGCGCGGAACCGGCGCGCGCACGGAATTCCTTGCTTGCAAGCGAGGCAGCCGTCGCACCGAGAACAAGGCCGACGATCTCAGGGCGTAGATACTGCACCTTTTCCGCACTGTGCAGACCCAGTCCGCCCGCGATGTCGCGTAGGAAACAGGCGATGCAGAAGCCCATGTTGGCGGGGTTGCCCGCAGCCATGAGCGCCAGCGACGCAAGGCCTACGATCACACCGGTGCCAATCACCAGATATCTGTTTTTGTTCATATGAATCTCCTTTGGTTTGTGAAATGTATGCTGCAACAAGGCCGGTTTTACATTTGTGCGGTCCTGTGTTACACTGATTTAAAACTATGCGGGCCAAGTTGTCCGCAGACGTCGGGAGGAAACTACCATGTATTCGGTTTATCTGGACAACGCCGCGACCTCATTCCCCAAGCCACCTGCTGTCGCTGCGCGCATGCGAGAGTATGTGGAGCAAATCGGCGCGAGCGTCAACCGCGGCTCGTATGCGTCCGCGCAGCAGGCCGAAATGGTCACGCTGCGTCTGCGCCAGCGTCTGTGTGAGCTGTTTGTATTTCCATCGGTGCCGCATGTGGTGCTTACACCGGGCAATACATGGAGTATCAATCTACTTCTCTTCGGCGCGTTGCGGCCGGGCGACCACTGTCTGGTGTCCGCGATGGAACACAACGCGGTCATGCGGCCGCTCGTGCAGCTTTCCCGGCGGGGAGTCACGTTCGACCGCATCCCTTGTGACCGGGAAGGCCGCTTGCAGGTAGACAAGGTAGAACCGCTGCTGCGGGATAACACCCGTCTGGTGGTGCTGGCGCATGCGTCCAACGTGTCCGGTACGGTACAGGACGTGCAGGCGGTTGGAGAGATTTGTCGCGCGCGCGACATTCCCTTTGCGCTGGACGCCGCACAGACGGCGGGGCATGTGCCGATTGACTTTGAGGCGCTTGGCCTGAGTGCGCTGTCCGTGCCCGGTCATAAAGGGCTGCTTGGCCCGCAGGGCATCGGCGCGCTGCTGCTGCGTCCGGATTTTGCTGGGACGCTCGAGCCGCTGGTCAGCGGCGGGA
The DNA here is from genome assembly GCF_052117205.1 of Candidatus Agathobaculum pullicola. Classification (NCBI taxonomy): domain Bacteria; kingdom Bacillati; phylum Bacillota; class Clostridia; order Eubacteriales; family Butyricicoccaceae; genus Agathobaculum; species Candidatus Agathobaculum pullicola. Next base: position 4,753 of record NZ_JBQKJP010000008.1, read on the forward strand.
CGGGCAGCGTATCGGATTCCGAAGACGTGCCCGCGTATTTTCCCGACCGGCTTGAGCCGGGCACGCCCAATCTGCCCGGGATATTCGGCTGGGAGGCCGCGCTGGATTACTTGCAGCAGGTGACTGTACCTGTGGTGCAGGCGCATGACCGCGCGCTGTCCCAGCGCTTTCTGGACGGCCTGCGCGCCACTTCGGGGGCCAAACTCATCGGCCCGGACACGGCAAAGGGCCGCGTCGGGGTATTCAGTCTGGATTTCCCGGGAAAGGATAACGCAGAGGTCGCAGCAATGCTTGAGGAACGCTTCGGCATCTTGACGCGCTGCGGCCTGCACTGTGCGCCTAACGCGCACCGCACGCTCGGCACGTTTCCGCGCGGCACGGTTCGCCTATCCTTCAGCTGGTTCACCACGGAAGGCGAGGTCGACTGTGCACTCGAGGCAATCGCCGCGGTCAGCGCAGAATAATGCGGGCACTCCCTGCAAATTCCGAAACCGTTCCGATGCGTCGCGCATCCGGGACGGTTTTTTGCAGTTCGGCTGCCAGCGCGTCCGCGTCCGCGGCATCGACCGCAATCAGCAGGCCGCCTGAGGTCTGCGGGTCATACAGCGCGTCCTGCACTTCGAGCGGCACACCGTCCGCTGCGACCAAGGATTCCGCGTATTTGCGGTTACGGTACATGCCTTCAGGCAGAATCCCCATACGGGCAAATTCGAGCGCTTTGGGCGGGATGGGAAGTGCGGCAACATCCAGCTCAAGCTGCACATCGCTGCCCTGCGCCATTTCGAGCGCATGACCGAGCAGACCGAAGCCGGTCACATCGGTGCAGGCGTGCGTGCGGAACTGCACCATTGCGTCGCGCGCGGCCTTGTTAAGCGTGGTCATGCGCGCAAAAACGGCTTCCAGCACGTCGGGCGGGCACAAATCGGCCTTGGCCGCGGTTGTCAGGATACCCGCGCCGAGCGGCTTGGTCAGAAACAGCACGTCGCCCGGCTGTGCGCCCGCATTGGTCAGCACTTTGTCCGGATGCACAAAGCCGGTCACGCACAGTCCGTACTTGGGCTCATCATCCAGAATACTGTGGCCGCCTGCGATAACAGCACCGGCCTCATAGACCTTGCTATAGCCACCGCGCAGCAGGTCGTGTACCGCGCTGTCCGGCATGGACTTCGGGATACATAGGAGGTTGAGCGCGATGCGCGGTTCGCCGCCCATGGCGTATACATCGGACAAGGCGTTGGTCGCCGCAATCTGCCCAAACAGATACGGGTCATCCGCAATTGGTGGAAAAAAGTCCACGGTCTGTACCAGCGCGAGGTCGTCCGAGACGCGGTAGACTGCCGCGTCATCGCTTTTGTCAAAGCCGACCAGCAGATTTTCGTCCGTGCGTACAGCAAGACCATCTAACAAGCGGGCAAGTGTGCCCGCGCCGACCTTTGCACCGCAGCCCGCGCAGTTGGCGAGCTTGGTGAGTTTGATTTCCTGTTCCATAGGCCGCTCCTTGATGAGAAAGTGAAGGAAACGGACAAAAGACCGTTATCCTTATAAAAAGATAACATGTGGCGGGTGAAAGGTCAAGCGGTGACGCGCATGCCTTTGCATGCCGGGCAAAACTGTGCTATAATGCGGTACATATGATAAAAATACAAGGAGGGAAAGGTCGGTGCTTTCCAATAAAAGCAAGGCGATCGGATTTATTCTGTTATCTGCGTTCGGCTTTGCGTTGATGAGTACATTTGTGCGTCTGGCAGGCGATTTGCCATCCATGCAGAAGTCGTTTTTCCGCAATCTGGTTGCGATGGTGGTCGCGGCGGTGGCGCTGCGACGCAAGGGCGTCAGCTGGAAATGGGAAAAGGGCAATCTGCCCATGCTGCTGCTGCGCGCGACCTGCGGCACACTGGGTATTTTGTGTAACTATTATGCGATTGACCGTCTGGTGCTGGCGGATGCAAATATCTTAAATAAAATGTCGCCGTTTTTTGCCATTTTGTTTTCACTTTTTATGCTCAAGGAGCGCGCAAATGTCTGGCAGTATCTGGCGGTACTGGCGGCGTTCGGCGGCAGCATGCTGATTATCAAGCCGGGCTTCTCGGCAGATATGTTTCCGGCGCTGATTGGTTTGCTCGGCGGCGTTTTTGCAGGCGCAGCCTATACAGCGGTGCGCGCATTGTCTAAAAAAGGGGAAAACAGCGCGCGCATTGTGTTTTTCTTCTCGACGTTTTCCACGCTGGTTTGCCTGCCCTATCTGCTGCTGGATTTTCACCCGATGACATGGTCTCAGCTCGCCTGCCTGCTGGGTGCAGGCGCGGCGGCAACGCTCGGCCAGTTCGGCGTGACGCTGGCCTATGCCCATGCACCGGCAAAGGAAATTTCGGTGTTCGACTATACACAGGTACTGTTTTCCGCGCTGCTTGGATTTTTCCTGTTCAACCAGATTCCGGACGGGCTGAGCGTGCTTGGTTATATTGTGATTTGCGGTGTGTCGGTACTAATGTTCTTCTATAATCGCACGTTGGAAAGTCGGGAGCAGGCCGGTGGACGGAGTTGAGCTGCGCCGTTCTCGCCGCCGCACGCTGGGTCTGGAGGTCACGCGCGAGGGGGACGTAATTGTGCGCGCACCGCTGCGCGCGTCGGCGGCAACGATCGAGCAATTTGTCCGCGACCATGCGGACTGGATTGCTCGGGCGCAGGCAAGGCAGAGGGCGCGTCTCGAGGCGCATCCTGAACCGGATGAGGCGCGGCAGGCGGAGCTGATGCGCCGCGCGCAGAAAGAACTGCCGCCCAAGGTGGCGTATTACGCGCAGAAGATGGGGCTGAAACCGGCCGGCATGCGCATCACATCGGCGCGCACGCGCTTTGGCTCGTGCAGCGCGCAGAATCGGCTGTGCTTTTCTTGGCGACTGATGGACTACCCGGACGTGGCGGTCGACTATGTCGTTGTGCATGAGCTGGCGCATATTGTTCACAAAAACCACGGCCCCCGCTTTTGGGCGCTGGTAGAACAGTACATGCCGGATTATCGTGCCCGCCGTGCGCTGCTGCGGGAGTAAGGGTGAAGGAGGAAGGAAAATGACAATTGCGGAAATCGCGCGCCGCGCAGGGGTATCCAAGGCTGCGGTATCGCGTTATCTCAATAGCGGTTATGTCAGTTCGGAAAAGCGAGAAGCCATTCGGCGTGTGATTGAAGAGACCGGTTATGTGCCTTCGCAACAGGCGCAGACGCTGCGCACGGGGAAAAGCCGCATGATTGGCGTGATTGTGCCGCGCATTGATTCGGAGTCTATCAGCCGGGTGGTAGCAGGAATATCACGCGTGCTGGAGGAACACGGCTATCGGCTGCTGCTGGCCAACACGGATAACCGTATCGAAAAAGAGTTGGAATATTTGGAGGTGCTCCGCAGCGGTAATGTGGATGGCGTGATTCTGGTAGCAACTATGCTTTCTGCTGCGCATCGCAAGGCGCTGACGGCGTTGGGCGTACCAGCAGTATTGGTTGGACAACAGATGGATGGAATGTCCTGTGTGTTTCATGATGACCGGGGTGCGGCGCGTACGATGACGGAGCTGCTGCTGCAAAGCGGCCGCCGCCGGGTAGGGTATATCGGCGTAACGCCGCGCGATAAGGCCGCAGGCGCAGCGCGCCGGGCAGGCTATCAGGATGCCCTGCATGCCGCTGGAGAGGAGCTGCGGTCCGAGTGGATGGAGCAGAGCGATTTCTCCATCGACGGCGGCTATGCGGCGGTGGAGCGGCTGCTGGCCCGCGTGCCGGATATTGAAGGGATTTTCTGTGCAACCGATTCCATAGCAATCGGCGTCAAAAAGTGGCTGGAGGAACGAGGGAAACGCATTCCGGACGATGTGGCGCTGGCCGGCATCGGACATTCCCGCATGAGTGAGCTGGTGCGGCCGCGTCTGGCGACAGCGCATTATTATTACCAGACCAGCGGTGAGGAGGCGGCGCACGATCTGCTTGAAATCATCGGACAGGGCGTGGATAGGAAAAAACAGCTGATGCTTGGGTTTGAGGTTTGTATAGGCGAATCAGTATAACAATAAAAAACGCGAGAGAGCAGCCTGTGTTACACAAAATACAGGCTGCTTTTTTGTGTATGTTATACAGTATCTGTTGCACAGTGTTCAAAAATGACAGGAAAGGTTTGGGTAGAATTGCACATTTACAAAAACAGGGATACAGCGGTATAATGATTCCAGAAAGATGAAATCGATTTCATAAATAAATGCGAAAGGGCGGAACAAAGGTGGATTATGGCAAAGCGGCTTCCGAGGTGCTGGACTGCATCGGCGGAAAGGACAATGTGATTTCGGCAGCACATTGCGCAACGCGTCTGCGGCTGGTGATCGCGGACAATAAAAAGGTGAATAAAGACGCGCTCGAAAATGCGACGGGCGTACAGGGCGTATTTGAGGCGCAGGGACAGCTGCAAATCATCTATGGCACAGGCACGGTCAACAAGGTGTATGATGAGTTCATCGCACAGTCGGGCGCGGCAGCGGTCAGCAAAGACGAGGCTAAGGCACAGGCGGCGCAGAAAGGCAACTGGTTCCAGCGCGGCATCAAGACGCTGGGCGATATTTTTGTGCCGATCATTCCGGCGATTGTGGCTTCGGGCTTCCTTATGGGCATCATGGAGTCGCTCAAGTTCATGATAAACAACGGCTTCATCACGCTCGACAGCACCAGCTCGCTGTTCGTGTTTGCCGACTTGTTTTCCAATGTAGCATATACCTTCCTGCCGATTCTGATTGCGTTCTCGGCGGCCAGAGTGTTCGGTGGCAACCCGTTCCTCGGTGCGGTTATCGGCATGATTATGCTGCACCCCAACCTGCAAAACGCATGGACGGTGGCAACCGAGGGTGTACATACCTATCAGAAAGTGTTCTTCGGCCTGTATGAGGTGCCGCTGGTCGGCTATCAGGGCCATGTTATCCCGGTTATCATTGCGGTATGGCTGATGAGCTTCATCGAAAAGCGGCTGCATAAAGTGGTGCCGCCGATGTTCGACTTGTTTGTCACGCCGTTGGTTTCGGTGTTCGTAACCGGATATCTGACGCTTGCGGCCATCGGACCGGTGTTCACCACGGTAGAGAATTTCGTCATCAACGGTGTGCAGTGGCTCATTGCCATTCCGTTTGGCATCGGCTCGTTCCTCATGGGTGGGCTGTATGCCACGACCGTTGTTTCCGGCATCCATCATATGTATACCATCATTGACCTCGGTCAGCTCAGCGCCTATGGTGTGACCTACTGGCTACCGCTGGCCAGTGCGGCAAATGTTGCGCAGGGCGGCGCAGCGCTCGCGGTTGCGATCAAGACCAAGAACAAAAAGCTCAAGTCCATGGCGCTGCCTGCATCGCTCTCCGCGTTTATGGGCATCACCGAGCCTGCCATCTTCGGCGTCAATCTACGCTTTGTCCGGCCGTTTATTGCCGCGTCAATTGGCGCTGCATGCGGCGCGCTGTATGCGTCGGTCGTCGGTCTGGGCGCGACCGGCACGGGCGTTACCGGCATCTTCGGCATCCTGCTGCATCTGCATCACCCGATACAGTACATCCTTACAATCGGCATTGCTACTGGCGTTGCCTTTGTGATATCGTGGATTCTGGGTATTCCAGAGGAGAAGAATGAAGCGAAGCCCGCACCAGAGCAACCGGAAAAGCCGGCAGTTGCTGCGCCGCAGGGAGATATCGCGCTGGTGTCTCCGCTGAGTGGCGAAGCGGTCTCGCTGGAGGAAACCAATGACCCCGCGTTTATGGCCGGGGCACTGGGCAAAGGCGTGGCGGTAAAGCCAACGGAAAATCGCATCGTTGCGCCGTGTGACGCGACGGTATCGGCGGTCATGGGCCATGCGATCGGTCTGGAATGTGACAACGGTGCAGAGCTGCTCATCCATGTAGGCGTGGACACAGTCAATCTGGAGGGCAAATACTTCACCGGCCATGTGCAGGAGGGCCAGCGTGTCAAGGCGGGTGACCTGCTGCTGGAGTTTGACAGTGCGGAGATTCAAAAGGCCGGTTATCCGGTCATCACGCCGGTCATTGTGACCAATACAGACAAATTTGCTTCTGTGGAGCCGTTGTTCGGCACGGTGAAGGCTGGAAAAGACACGGTTCTTACGCTGAAATAAATAGGAGAGAATCGCCATGAGCAATGCCTTACAACGAGACCTTGTGCGGCTGGTGCGCCGCATTGAACAGGAGGATGGGCCGCGTGCGGCGGCAGATCCCTTTCGCCAGCGTTTTCACTTGATGCCGCCGGTCGGCTGGATGAACGACCCCAACGGCCTATGCCGCTGCGGAGAGTGGTATCATGTGTTTTATCAGTACGGCCCGTTTGATCCCACGGGCGGCGTCAAGATGTGGGGGCACTACCGCAGCTGCGACCTGCTGCACTGGGAGCAACTGCCGCCTATGATGTATCCCGACCAGCCATGGGATATTCACGGGGTGTACTCCGGGTCGGCGTTGGTCGAGGATGGCACACTGTATCTGTATTATACGGGCAATGTCAAGTTTTCGGGCGATTATGATTATATTACGGCAGGGCGCGGTCATAATACCGCGCTGGCCGTCTCGCGCGACGGGATGACGGTAGAAAGCAACGAGCTGTTGCTGGAAAACCGCGATTATCCGCCCGATTTGACCTGCCATGTGCGCGACCCCAAGGTCTGGGCGCAGGACGGCAAGTATTACATGGTGCTCGGTGCGCGCACCAAGGATGACCGCGGCGAGCTGTTGGTGTACGAATCGGAAGATAAGCGTCATTGGCAGCACATCAACACGCTGACCACGAAGAAAAAATTCGGCTATATGTGGGAGTGCCCCGACCTGTTCTGTCTGGATGGACAGTGGTTTTTGCAGTGCTCGCCGCAGGGTGTAAAGCAGCAGGGCAACCGATTCCAAAATGTGTACACCTGCGGTTACTTCCCGCTGGATGGTGATTTTCGCGGAGAATACACGCTGGGCGAATTTGAGGAACTGGATTGCGGCTTTGATTTTTACGCGCCGCAGACCTTTGCCGACGGCGAACGCCGCGTACTCATCGGCTGGATGGGTATGCCGGATGCGCCGTATACCAATCCGACGGTGGAACAGGGCTGGCAGCACTGCCTGACCGTTCCGTGCCTGCTGCGGCGCGACGGCAAGAGGCTGTTGCGTATGCCTGTGCCGGAGATTGACGCGCTGCGCGGCAAGCAGGTCGCGCCTGAGGATGCAAGCGTATTTGATATGGAGTGCCACACGAAAAAGCAGGGCAGACTTGTCATTCGCGGCAGTGCCGTGATAGAATGGCAAGAAGGATTGCTCCGTTTGACGATTGACGGCGGAGGCGCAGGCCGCACGGTTCGTTGTGTGGAGGTACCCGAAGTGCAGACGCTGCGCGTGCTGGCGGACGTGTCCTCGTTGGAAATTTTCATAAACGGTGGGGAGCAGGTGCTGTCTACCCGCTATTATCCGGCACCTTATACACATGGTGTGACAGTGTTTGGTGCGGAAACGAAGATTTGGGAGATGGGTTCCCTGCAAATTACCAAGCAACAGGATGTGAAATAAGGTATGTCGAAAATCAAGCTGCTCGCACTGGATCTGGACGGAACGCTGCTCGATTCGAGCAGCCGCGTGACGCAAGAAAACGCGCGCGCGGTACGTCTGGCACAACAGGCGGGGGTACAGGTTGTGCTGTGTACCGGGCGTAATCTGACCGAGACGCGCGTGTTCAACGCGCAGCTTGACGCCTCCGCAGATTGGGCGGTTATCACTAATGGCGCGGCAGTGATGCGCTTTTCAGACGGCGCACAGATTACGTATGATGGGTTGGACAGCGCAATGTGCGCTTCAGTGCGCGCAATATGTGCGGAATTCGGACTCGACTTGTGCCTGTATACGGCAGATAGGCTGTACTATGGACGGGATTTTCTCCGTTTTCTGGGGGAGCTGCGTCGGCGTGGAAGCGTTGCCTTGGATGAGGCAGCTGAGGGCTATGAATTTGTCTCAAGTAAAGCAGGATGGGACCAAGTGCTCGCGCGTGAGGATGGGCGCGTGGTCAAGGCTATTCTGCACCATCTTGATCCCAAAGAGATCGATAAAATTATGCAGGCGCTGGAGGAGACCGGGCTGTTTGAACTGACACCGTCGATTATGTACGGCGGAGAGCTGAAAAATGTAGAAATCAATCGGAAGGGCGTGCATAAGGGAGGCACGCTCAAGCGGTTGGCGGCACACCTTGGCTTTGACATGGATGCAGTGATGGCAATTGGTGATAGTGACAATGATTTGACCATGCTGCAAATGGCAGGGCTTGGTGTTGCAATGGCAAACGCTGCGCCGAATATCCGCGCGGCGGCAGATGCGGTGACGCAGGATAATACGTCAAACGGTGTGGCGGCAGCAGTGAAACACTTTATTTTGGAGGGACAGTCATGAAAAAAGTAGTGGCGATTGGGGAACTGCTGATTGACTTTGTGCCACAGCAGAAGGGCTGTGCGCTCCATGAGGTGACGCATTTTGAACGCGTCGCGGGCGGCGCACCGGCTAATGTGGCGGCAGCGGTTGCACGGCTGGGCGGAAATGCGGCAATGATCTCACAGGTGGGCGAAGACGCCTTTGGTACGCACATTTTGAACGTGCTGGAAAGCAATGGCGTGGACATTTCCTCCGTGTTCCGCACAAAACGTGCGAACACTGGGTTTGCCTTTGTCTCGCTCGACGCAACAGGGAACCGTGAGTTTTCTTTTTTCCGCAACCCGTCGGCCGACCTGTTTCTTAATGAGGCACAGATTCAGCCGGACATGTTTATCGACTGCGCGGCGCTGCATTTCTGCTCGGTTGATTTGGTGGACTGGCCCGTACGGGCCGCGCACCGACGCGCGATCACGCTCGCGCGCGAAGCGGGCGCGCTGATTTCATTTGATCCGAATGTTCGTTTGCCGCTGTGGGACGATCCGGCGGATTGTCAGGCGGCGATTCGCGCATTCCTACCCAGTGCGGATTTGGTCAAGCTGTCGGATGACGAGGTGGAATTTGTCACCGGATGCAAGGATGAGCGTGCGGCGGCAGAACAGTTATTCGCGGGCGGCTGCAAGCTGCTGCTGGTCACGCGCGGCGCGAACGGTTCAGCGGTCTATACGCCGCATACCGAGGCATTTGCCGATACGCTGTCCGTACCGGTGACTGACACGACCGGCGCGGGTGATTCGTTCATTGGCTCTTTCCTCTATCAGCTGACGCGGGACGGCGTGGGCGTGAATGACCTATCCACGCTGCCGCAGGCACAGCTTGAAGCATATCTGCGCTTTTCCGCGCAGTATGCGTCGTTGACCGTGCAGCATAAGGGCGCGGTAATGGCGACGCTGGACCAGCTGAAACAGGCGTATCCGGACTAAAACATACAATAAAACGGCCTGCACTGGTGCAGGCCGTTTTTGGTCAGTCGACAAAAAAGGGAGCAAGCGTGGGGACGGTGGCAATGCGTTCGGCCGCATCCGGAAAGTCACGCCGCAGGCGCGCGGCGCAGCGACGGCAGAAATCCTCATGGAGCGCAGGCTCGTCTCGCATCTGCTGTTTAAAGCCCCAGATATGTGTAAAAAACCCCTGCTGCGAGCCGGTGAACAGCGATTCCAGATCGGATAGCGCGGTGACACGGATATGCTTGCGCGCGGCGCACATGGCGAGCAGGCGCTGCTCGGCAAAGACCATATAGGTGAGCACATCATCGGCGTCACGCGAGCAGCGGATGAAGCGGATGGCGGTATCCGTGTAATATCGCCGGAAATCATCGTCCGCGAGATAGCACAGCGCGGTGTTAAATGGCTGCACCGTCCAATCGAAGGCCGTAAAGTCAAAACTGTGTGTCTGGGTAAATGTACGCGCGTCCGGATAGATGTCAGGCGTGATATCCTCACGGTGGATGGCGGCAGTGTCCAACCCTGTCAGCAGCGGAGCAAGCGGCTTCCAGCAGATGAAGTCGGTGTCAATCATCACACAGGGGGACGGCATCGCGGACAGCGCATATAGCTTGCCCGCCGCCCAGAACGCCATGGGGTTTACGTCATCCGGTACAGCGTCAAGCAGTGGATGCACGCCTTCGTCCCACAAAAAAGTAAGGCCGAGCGTGTCATAATACCGCAGGGCCTTGGTGTCACAAATCATACGGATGGGGCCGTTTTCCCGCCGCCATGCCAGCGCGGACAGAGCGGTTGTCAGCAGCTCGAATGGTTCGACCGCATAAGGTTGGTCGGGCGAGCGCACAAAAAACGGGCGTGTCCAAGTGGAGTGAAACGCACGCAGCATCAGATCAGCTCCAATCCATAGCCGCCGACCAGATAGGTGCAAGAGCCGAACACATAAGAGCCGGAACCAGAGGAAAGATAGCTGGTGCGGTATGAGGTGGTGTACGAGGTCACATATGAGCTGGAGCCGGAACCCGAGCCGGTGTGCAGAAATACCGTACGGATGACTGTGACCACATGCGTGCCATTTTCCAGAATCTCGACCGGCGGCAGCGCGCCGCCCATGACGGGAACCGGGGGCTTGCCATCCTCGGCGGGATACCAGCCGTTCGGAAACGGATCGACCGCAAATACACCGGTGGGTGCAGTTTCCTCGACCGCAACAGTTTGCCCGGTGGGACTTTCATCCGCAGGCGGCTGGCTGTGGCGCTGAAAGCTGTCCTCGTCCATAGCGACGCCGTCGAGCACGCGATGGTGTTCCGGATCCATTGCCAGAATACCCTCCGGCGCAGGAATCGGTGCGGCGGGCGCGGGTTCTTTCGGTGCGGGCGGTGCTTGTTCTGCGGGTGCGCAGTGCTTGGCGTAGCTGTCCAAATCGAAAACCACGCCGTCGATCTCCCGATAGTTACTGGGATCCATTGCCAGAATACCGTTGGGTTTTGACAAGGCCGCGCCCCCTTCCGTTTGTTCTATATTCAAATTATACTGTACTACGGGGTAAACCGCAATGAGAAAATTGCGCTGTGAAAAAAGTTTTTTCCGCTTTACAGCGGCGTGTGCGCAGATTATAATGGAAAGCACGGAAAAGGGGAGAAGAATATGGAGTTTTTGTCACTGAAACGCTCGGTTTGGCAGGTTTTGCGTGAGGAAAAACGCCCAATCATCTTATATGGTATGGGTGACGGCGCGGATAAAATCCTTGCACGGTTTGACGCATATGGTATTTGCGCATCGGGTGTATTTGCCAGCGATGAATTCGTGCGTGGGCATAGCTTTCATGGTTTTCGAGTGCAGAAGTTGTCCGAAGTTCTGGAGCAGTTCGGTGAGGATATTGTGATTGTGATCGCGTTTGCCAGTCAGCGGCCAGAGGTGCTCGAAAAGATGTATGCGCTCGACGCGCGGTTTGATGTGTTTGCGCCCGATGTGCCGGTGGTACCGGGCGCGGTGTTTGATGAGGAATTTGTCCGGACCTATCAGACGGAGATGCAGCAGGCGTTTGATTTGCTCGCGGATGAGCGGTCGCGGCGCGTGTTCCTCGATACCGTGCGGTTTAAGCTGTCCGGCCGGCTGCGTTATCTGCGCGCCAGCGAGACTGACAAGGACGAGGCGTTTGACAACATCCTGCGGCCTACACACGAGGAGCATTTTGTCGATTTGGGCGCGTATACGGGCGACACCATCCGTGAGCTGCTGCACCATACGGACGGCGCGTTTGCGTCCATTACCGCGCTGGAGCCGGATCGTCGCAGCTTTCGCAAGCTGACCGCCTATGCCGAAGGGTTGTCCGGCCTTGTCCGGTGCGAGCAGGCGGGCGCGTGGTCAAGCGACACGGTGCTTTGCTTTTCCGACCAAGCGGGGCGGCAGTCGCGGGTGACAAAGCAGGGCAGGGAAACCCAAATGCGCGCGGTGGACAGCGTGCTGGACGGCGCCCCTTGCACCTATTTGAAAATGGATGTTGAGGGTGCGGAGCGCGAGGCGATTGCAGGCGCGGCGCAAACCATACGGCAGTATCGGCCCAAACTGAATATTGCATCCTATCACAAAAGCGAGGACTTTTTCCAACTGCCGCTACATATCCATGCGCTCTGTCCGGACTATCGGCTGTATTTGCGGCATCATCCGTATGTACCCGCATGGGACACCAATGTGTATGCGGTCTGTCCATAAAAATACTGGAAATTGCGGGGGACAGGCGATATAAAAAAACACGGTGCTCTGTGAAGGAGCTATGCGAGTGTGAAGAACAGGAGTGTAACGACTTTATGGCGGCATCCGGTGCCATCAAAAAGCTGTGGGGCTGCACCAAGATGAACCTTGGTTCGTTCGGCGATACCAACCCGCATCTGATTTTCCGTGCAATCTGAAAAAGGCGAACCCACACGGGCTCGCCTTTCGTTTGCTTTCCGGACTCATTCATTTTCCGCCATCCGGTAACCAACGCCCACTTCAGTGAACAGGTATTCCGGCTCGGCGGGATTTTTTTCGATTTTGCGGCGGATGTTGGCCATGTTGACGCGCAGTATCTGGTTGTCCCGGCCTGCGCGCGGCCCCCATAGCTCTTTGATGATATAGTCGTAGGTCAGCACTTTGCCTGCGTACTTGCCGAGCAGTGCGACAATACGAAATTCACTGAGCGTCAGATGGACGTTTTCACCGCGTACCAGCACCTGATGCTTGTTATAGTCGATGGTCAGTTCGCCGACCGTGTAGGTGCCGCGCTGGGCGATTTCGCTGCTGGAAGAGATGGTGCGGGTATGGCGGATAGCGGTGCGCACGCGGGCCAGCAGCTCCGCGGTTCCAAAAGGCTTGGTCAGGTAGTCGTCGGCCCCGAGGTCGAGCGCGGCCACCTTGTCGTGCTCGTGTGAACGCGCGGATACCACCACGACCGGCAGGCTCGACCATGAGCGCAGACTGCGGAGTACCTCCATGCCGTCCATATCCGGCAGGCCAAGATCGAGAATCACCAGATCGGGACAATGGGAGGAGATCATGGTCATGGCTTCATTTCCGGTGCGCGCCTGAATGGTTTCGTATCCGTTTGAGGTAAGGATGGTGGAAATGAAATGCGCGATGCTCTTTTCATCCTCGACTATCAGTATTTTTTCACGAATATTCATAATGACGGAGACTCCTTTTCAGATAGCGGCAGCCGGAATGAAAATTCTGCACCGCGGGATAAATTCTTCGCTTCCATAGTGCCGCCATGCGCCCGGACAATGGCCATGCAGACCGAAAGTCCGATTCCCATGTTGCGCTTGCCGTCGCCGGAAGGGGTTTCGCCGTGTTTAAGTGTGCCATCAAACAGGCGCGGCAGCTCTTTAGGCGGGATGCCGCAGCCGTTATCCTGTGCGGCAAAGCGGGCATATGCTTGCTCTCGCTGCACCGAAAGCTGGATTTGCGTGACAGTTTGGCCGTGTATGGCGGCGTTTTCCAGCAGGTTGGAGAGCACTTGCTCGATGAGGATGGCATCCATCGGCACGAGCAGCAGCTCGTCCGGCGCGGATACTGCGACCTGTATCTCCGGAAAGCGTTTGCGGAATTTGCGTGCTGCTTCTCCCAGAATTTCTTCAGCAGCCTCCGGAACTTTGGCCAGTTGGGTTTGTGCATCACCCATGCGCGTGATGGAAAGCAGATTTTCCATCACACGAATGAGCCACTGCGCTTCGTCGCGCGCCTCCTCTAACAAGGCGCGCTGCTCTTCCTCGGACAGGCCTTCGGTCTCCAACAGGGCGGAGGTCGCGCCGACAATCGAGGTTAGCGGTGTGCGGATATCATGCGATACCGAGCGGAGCAAATTGGCCCGCATTTTTTCCTTTTCGCCCTCAACGCGCAGGCGTTCCTGCTGCTTGATCTTGGTGGTCATGGTGCAGGTGATAATCGATACGCCGAACATGGTCAGGAAGGTGAGCGGATAGCCGGCAAGGGTGAAATCAAATGCCCAGTAAGGATAAGTAAAAATATAGTTGACGCCGATGACGCCGAGGATGGCGGCAAGCGTGCCGAACAGATAGCCGTTGGTGAAGCGAGAAATCAGCAGAACGGCGAGCACGAATACGGGCGAGGCGAAACCGTCGCTGCTGTCTGCCATACGCAGCAGGATGCACAGCTCGACCGCGCAGGCAAAAATACCGATAAAGATGAAAAAGTCCCGAAAGGTGAACGGAAAAAGCGCAGCTTTGTTTTGTGTTTGGCGCATGAAAACGCTCCTTCGATATGGTCGAAAATATCAAAAGTCTATTCTAATCCAACTATAAGTATATCAGAAAACCCGTTAAAAAGCTGTTAAGAACTTGACGAAATCTGAACGGTAAAACGACTTACCTTATCGAAAACTTAACAGCATGGGCTTGCTGCGGCGGCGGCAGAACAGGGCAGATGCGATGACCGAACCATCTAAGCACTGGTTGTTCTATCACGCCTCTTTTCTTGTGTACAGTAGCATAAACAAAGAAAGAGGTGACAATTTCCTGTAAGCGTGATATAATTTCAAACATATACAGGCCGGGGTGCGTTAAAAACCGGCTAAAACGGGTAAACTGGAGTGCCGGCTTGCAGTACCGGCGGGCCTGCGCTTCCACAGGAGGTATTTTGGTTTGCTTTGGAGAGCTTTGCTAAGCGGGGATTTGCAGTCCGCGTTCATTACGTTGGCGCTGTCGCTTCCCGCGATTGTGCTATGCCTGTCTGTACACGAGGCGGCGCACGGCGGTGCGGCGTATTTGTTGGGCGACCGCACCGCGCATGATTCGGGCCGGATTACACTATCCCCGACGGCACATATCGACCCGCTTGGTTTTTTGTGCTTGCTGCTTTTCGGATTTGGTTGGGCGCGGCCCGTGCCGGTCAATATTTCCAATTTCAAAAACCGGCGCTGGGGTATGGCGCTGACCGCGCTGGCCGGTCCCGTATCCAATTTTGTCACGGCATTTATTGCCTATTGTCTGTATGTGCCGGTGTGGATATACGGCACAAGCGCCTTTATGCAGACGGTGGGCATGTTTTTGTCAATTGTGGCGAGCATGTCGGTCGGTTTGGGTGTGTTCAACCTGATTCCGGTGCATCCGCTGGACGGTTCGCGCGTTCTGGATGCGTTTTTGCCTTTTTCGTGGTCGCTCAAGCTGCAGAGATATCAGAGTATCATTCTGCTGGTGTTCATTCTGGCGCTGTGGCGCGGCTGGCTGGACGGGATTATGAGCTGGGTTGGCATGCGTATCCTGCATCTGGCATTGCAGCTTGTCAGCCTGTTTTTGTAAGGGTCATGCGGCATGGAATTTCATTTGGAGAATTTTGACGGCCCGCTTGACCTGCTGCTGCACCTGATTGCAAAAAATAAGGTCAGCATCTATGATATCCCGATTGCGGAGATTCTTGACCAATACATGGAAGTGCTGCATGCGGCCGAGGCAATGGACTTGGATGTCGCGGGCGATTTTGTGGCGATGGCAGCGCAGTTGGTATATATCAAATCCAAAATGCTGCTGCCCCGCCATGAGGAGGAGGAAGAGGAGGACCCGCGCACCAGTCTGGTGGAAATGCTGCTGGAGTACCAGCGCATCAAGGAAACGGCGTCCTTCTTCCGGGAAAAAGGCGAAATGGGCCGTGATATTTTTGTCAAGCCGCCGGAACTGCTGGGCGATGCGCCCAGAGAGTACCGTCAGTCAATCACCGACCTTATCCGGGCAGCCAACAACATGCTGCGACGGGCGCAGCGGCGCGTGCCGCCGCCGGCCAGCGCGTTTTCCGGCATCGTCGGGCGCGAGCCCGTGCCGGTTGAGGGACGGATCACCTCTATTCTCAAACGCTTTTTGCACCATGTCCGGCTGCCGTTTCGTCGTCTGTTTGATGATGCGACAAGCCGCTCGGAGATTGTGGCGACCTTTCTTGCGGTTTTGGAGCTGTCCAAGAACCGGCGCATCCGGCTGGAAGGAGATGGCGAGGATATGGAACTGACGCTGATAGACGATAAAGGAGAGTAACGTGCGATGACCCAACTGGAGGCCGGGCTGGAGGCTGTGCTGTTTGCCGCGGGCGACGCGGTGCCGGTAGACCGGCTCGTCGCCGCGCTGGAAACTTCGCGCGATGCGCTGCTGGATGCGGCCGCCGCGCTGGAAAATCTGTATGATTTTGAAAATCGCGGTATTATGCTGTTGCGTCTGGAGGACAAGCTGCAGCTTTGCTCGCGTCCGCTCTATGCGGAGGCGGCGCGCCGCGTGACTGAGTCGCGCAAACCGCCGTCGCTGTCTGCTGCGGCGCTGGAAGTGTTGACCATCGTGGCATACCGTCAGCCGGTCCCCCGTGCGTTTATCGACCAGCTGCGCGGCGTGGATTCAGGCGGCACGGTGGCCGGTCTTTTGGAAAAAGGGCTGATTGAGGAGGCGGGCCGTCTGGATGTGCCGGGACGCCCGATGCTGTTCCGCACAACCGAGGCGTTCTTGCGCACCTTCGGGCTGAGCGGCTTGGAGGAGCTGCCCGCGCTGCCCGCGCTGGAGGAAAACGAGCAGCTGGAGATAGAACTGGACGGGGCTGCTGAACAGCCGCCTGCGGAACGCATCACACTGGCACCGCCGACGACGCAGCCGCCAGATAGGGAGGATGCCTTGCCGCCGGACGCACCGCAGGAAACGGAGTGAAGCGTGCATGTCGGTACTACTCGTGATACTGGCGGCAGTATTGGGGCTTGCGCTGCTTGTGCTGCTGCTGATTCTGTTGTTGCTGTGTGTGCGAACCGGCATAGATGTGGTCGGAGTGAACGGGGAAGTGAGCGCGGAGGTGCGCTACGGCCCGGTGCGGATTCCGGTTTGGCCGCCGCCTCGACGAAAAAAGGAGCAGCCCTCATCCGAACAACAGGAGGACGGGAACAAACCGCAAAAAAAACGGAAAAAGAAAAAGTACCGGTATTCCATCAATCGGGAGGAGCTGGATATCGGGGAACTGGCGGATTTCACGCGCCGACTGCACAGCGATTTGACCGATACGGTGCAAATCAGCCGCTTGCGGGTGCGTGTGGTTATCGGGACGGACGACGCCGCCAAAACCGGCATTTTGCTTGGAGAGTCCGCGGCGCTGACCGGCATGATTGTCCCGTTTTTGGAGAATACTTTTGATATGAAAGATTATCATGTGGATGTGGATGCGGATTTTGAAGCCGACCACACCGAATGGGCGTTTACTGTGTTCGGCTCGCTGCGACCGTTGCGGGTGCTTTGGTGCCTGCTGCGGCACAGCGGGGAACTGTACCGGATATACAAACGAATGATAAAGAAAGAAGAGGCGATAACACATGAGTGAGCATCCCATCAGCAATCTGATGACGGAAACCATGGCCAAGATAAAGGAAATGGTGGACGTAAATACGATCATTGGCACACCAATCACCACGCCGGATGGCACGACGGTGATTCCGGTGTCCAAGGTGACCTTTGGCTTTGCCTCCGGCGGCAGCGATTTTGCCCCCAAGCATCTGCCGTCCGGCGCGTCGCTGGCCTTTGGCGGCGGCGGCGGCGCGGGCGTGACCGTTTCGCCCGTATGCTTTCTGATTATCGCACCCGACGGCAGCGCCAATATTTTGGGCGTCAACGCGCAGGCATCCACAACAGTCGACCGTTTGGTGGAAATGATTCCGGGTGCGATTAACAAGGTTTCCAGCTTTGTGGAGGGCTACAAGGGAAAGGCACAGCCCAGTCAGCAGCCCGGGCCGGAAACCGACGAATAAGGCCGCGCTTCTCCGCAAAACCTACTCACAGATATGCTGAGTAGGTTTTGTTATGTAGGGAGAGATGCGAACGTGAAGAAGCTACTGTGCGGCCTGTTGTGCTGTGTGCTTTGTCTGCCCGTTGCGGGCGCAATCAGTGCAAAGGCAGCCATCGTAATCGACGCGGACACAGGTGAAGTGCTGCTGGAGCAGAATGCGGATGCCTGTCTGCCGATGGCATCCACAACCAAAATCATGACGGCGCTCGTGGCGCTCGGGGAGGGCGACCTCGACCGAGAATACAAGGTCCGCAAGGAATATACGCAGGTGGAAGGCTCGTCGATGTACTTGCAGGAGGGCGAAACGCTCACCCTGCGCGATACGCTGTATGGCCTGATGCTGGAATCGGGCAATGACGCTGCGGTGGCAATTGCGGGCGAATGTGGCGGGCTGGAAGCATTTATACAGAAAATGAACGACAAGGCGGTGGATCTCGGGCTGACCAACACCCATTTTGATAACCCGAACGGTCTGCCGAGTGATACGCACTATACTACCGCGCGCGAGCTTGCCGTCATCACGGCCGAGGCGCTGCGCGACCCTGTGTTCCGGCAGATTGTATCGACCGAGAGTTACACGGTGGGACAGCGCACCTTCACCAATCATAACCGTCTGCTGAGCATGTATGAAGGCGCAATTGGTGTGAAAACCGGTTATACCAAGGCCGCGGGGCGCTGTCTGGTGTCCGCAGCGGAGAAAAACGGCCGCACGGTGATTGTGGTGACGCTCAACGACCCGGATGACTGGAACGACCACATGGCATTGCTCGATCAGGGCTTTGCGCAGTATGAGCAGGTAACGCTGCATCAAGCGGGAGAGCAGATCATGCAGCAGCAGGTGTTCGGCGGCAATGCGGATACCGTGCCGCTGGTCGCGCGCAATACCGTGACTGCAATGCTTCTGCCCGGCGAGCAGGAGCGCATCCAGACCGTGCGGTACGGTGAGCGGATTTGCTATGCGCCGGTGGTGCAAAGTGCGTCCGCGGGGCGGATTGAATACCGTCTGGACGGGATGGTGCTGGCCGATGATGCGCTGGCATACGGCGGGGCGGTGCTGCTGCCACCCGAGGAAAAGAGCATCACAGAACGGATATGGGACCGTCTGTTTGGTGATGATTGACAGAATAGGATGGAGGACAACAAGTGGAAGAGAGACTGCAAAAGCTGCTCGCGCAGGCGGGCATGTGCTCACGCCGTGAGGCGGAGCGTTGGATTTTGGAGGGCCGCGTGCTGGTCAATGGTCATGCGGCGTCGCTGGGCGACCGCGCGGATTTGCGGCGCGACAAAATTCAGGTGGACGGCAAGCCGATCGGCATGGCTGAGGAAAAACGCTATCTGATGCTGTACAAGCCGCGCGGTTATGTGACGACGCTAAGCGATGAACGCGGTCGCAAGACGGTGGGCGATTTGGTGCGGGACTGCGGCGCGCGCGTGGTGCCGGTCGGGAGGCTGGACTATAACTCGGAAGGCTTGCTGCTGCTGACCAATGACGGTGAACTGGTGCATGCGCTGACCCATCCGCGGCATGAAGTAGATAAGCATTACGAGGTGCGTGTGCGCGGCAGGCTGGAGAATATCCCGCGTCTTGCAGAGCCAATGACGATTGACGGATATGCAATCCGTCCGGCGGAGATCGTCATTTTAGAAAAAGACGAGCAAAGCGCCAAGCTGCGCCTGACCATCCATGAGGGCCGCAACCGTCAAATCCGTAAAATGTGCGAGCAATGCGGGCTGGAAGTGCGCCGACTCAAGCGCGTGGCGGTCGGAAAGCTGGCGCTGGATACGCATTTGAAATCGGGTGCGTGGCGTGATCTGACTGCGGATGAGCTGGCCTACTTGCAGGAAATTACTGCAAATTTGCAGGATTGATGCAAAACTTCTTGCATTTTGCGCGGCAACCGCTTAAAATAGAAACGGCAAAATGCAGGTTTTGCATACCAAGGGAGAGAAACCATGAACGACCTGATCAATAAAATCCAGAGCGAACTGTCCGGCTTTTCCAAGGGACAGAAGCAGATTGCGCGCTTCATTCTTGAGCATTATGACAAAGCCGCCTTTATGACGGCCAGCCGTTTGGGTGCGACCGTCGGTGTGAGCGAATCGACCGTGGTGCGGTTTGCAACTGAACTGGGCTACGACGGCTATCCGCATTTGCAGCGCGCCCTGCAGGAGATGATCCGAAACAAGCTGACCTCGGTACAGCGCATGGAGGTTTCAAGCGACCGTATGGGCGGGCGCGATGTGCTACAGACTGTGCTGCACGCGGATATGGACATGATTCGGCAGACACTGGACGAAATCGACCGGGACGCCTTTCAGGGCGCGGTGGATGCGCTGATTGGGGCGAAACGGATTTATATACTCGGCGTGCGCTCTTCGAGCGCGCTGTCTAATTTTGTTGGATTTTATTTTAACCTTTTATTTGAAAACGTAACGCTTGTACATACCAATAGCGTCAGTGAAATTTTTGAGCAGGTGCTGCGCGTCGCACCGGGCGATGTGGTGCTCGGCGTCAGCTTCCCGCGCTACTCCAAGCGCACGCTCAGCGCCATGCAGTATGCGCGTGATCGCGGCGCGCGTGTCATCGCGCTGACCGATTCGCGTCTGTCTCCGCTGGCGCGCGTGGCCGATCATTTGCTGCTCGCGCGCAGTGATATGGCAAGTTTTGTAGATTCATTGGTGGCGCCGCTCTCGGTGATCAATGCGCTGATTGTGGCCGTCGGCATGAGCCGGCGTGATGAAATCGAGCAGACCTTCAACAAGCTCGAGCGCATTTGGGAGGAATACGACGTTTACGAAAAGCCGGAGGACGAGACGAATTGAATATTCTTGTAGTCGGCGGCGGCGCGGCAGGGCTGATGGCTGCGGGTACGGCAGCGGAAAACGGCGCGCGTGTGACGCTGTTTGAGACGAATGAAAAGGTCGGCCGCAAGCTGTTCATTACCGGCAAGGGCCGCTGCAATGTATGCAATGACTGCGATGCGCAGACGGTTTTGCAAAACGTGCCGGTCAATCCGCGTTTTTTGTATTCTGCGCTGGATTGCTTTTCGCCCGCGGACGTAATGGCTTTCTTTCAGGCGCACGGTGTGCCGCTCAAAACCGAGCGCGGCAACCGCGTTTTTCCGGTTTCGGACAAGTCTGCGGATATTATTGACGCACTTTTCACATGGATCAAACGTTTGGGTGTTACAATTATACAGAAAACAGTAGAAAAACTGGAATTACAGGACGGACGGGTCATCGGCGTGCGCGCGGGCGGCAAGACTTACGCGGGCGAGCGCGTGATTGTGGCGACCGGCGGTGCGTCTTATCCGCAAACCGGCTCGACCGGCGACGGCTACCGCTTTGCGCGGGAGGCCGGGCACACGGTCGTGCCGCCGAATCCCTCACTGGTGCCGCTGGTCGAGGCGGGAGAAATCTGCCGTGAGATGATGGGGCTTAGCCTGCGCAATGTACAGGTAACGGTGTTCGAGAACAACAAAAAGATTTTTTCCGAGTTTGGAGAGATGCTGTTTACGCATTTCGGCCTGTCCGGGCCGCTGATTCTGTCCGCGTCCGCACATATGCGGCATTTCGGCAGCAAGGGGTATCATATCGAGATCGACCTCAAGCCCGCGCTGGACGAGAAAATGCTGGACAAGCGTCTGCTCAGCGATTTCAATAAGCACAAAAACAGCGATTTCATCAATGCGTTGGGCGATTTGCTGCCGCGCAAGATGATTCCTGTGGTGGTACGGTTGTCCGAAATCGACCCGCATGCCAAGGTAAACAGTATCACTAGGGCGCAGCGCGCCTCACTTTTGCACACACTCAAGCATTTTCGGGTGGTGGTGTCGGGCAAGCGCCCGATTGCCGAGGCAATCGTGACAACGGGCGGCATCAGCGTGCGAGAGGTCAGCCCGAAAACAATGGAGTCGAAAAAATGCGCCGGTCTGTATTTTGCGGGCGAGGTGCTGGACGTAGACGCCTATACAGGCGGTTTTAATTTGCAAATCGCGTGGTCGACCGGCCGTCTGGCCGGGCTTTGCGCTGCGCGGGAGGAGGAATAGCGTTGGGTTATATTTCGGTTGCCATCGACGGGCCGTCGGGCGCGGGTAAATCGACGATCGCGCGCGCGGTAGCGGCGCAGCTGGGCTATGTATATGTGGACACGGGGGCGATGTACCGTGCCATTGGTCTTGCAGTGTGCCGCAAGGGCATTTCCGGGGACGATACGGCGGGCATTGTTTCGCTTTTACCCGAAATCACGCTCTCGCTTACGTATCAGGGCGGTGCACAGCATATTCTGCTGTGCGGCCAAGATGTGTCCGAGGCTATTCGCACGCCTGAAATTGCAAAATATGCCTCCAAGGTGTCGGCAGTGCCCGAAGTGCGGCAGTTTTTGCTCGATACCCAGCGGAATATGGCGAAAAACAGCAATATCCTCATGGATGGGCGAGATATCGGCACGGTTATCCTGCCGGATGCGCCGGTCAAGATTTTCCTGACGGCTTCGGCCGAGGCGCGCGCTCAAAGGCGCTATCTCGAGCTGCGCGAAAAAGGGCAGCAGGTTACGCTGGACGAGGTGTTGCGCGATATTCGTCAGCGCGACCATCAGGATATGACGCGCGCGGTCGCTCCGCTCAGACAGGCGGAGGATGCGGTGCTGCTCGATACGAGCAATATCACGCTCGAACAGAGCATTCAGGCGGTGCTGCGCATAATTCAGGAAAAAACGGAGGAAGATTCATGAAACTCAAATTCCACCGATGGTTTCAATGGTTTGTGGTGCCTTTTGTGGCGCTGGGCTTTCATATTTATTTTGGATACAAGGTGATCGGTCGCGAAAACATCCCCAAGGGCGGCTGCGTGGTTTGTCCCAATCATGTGCAATTATCTGATCCGCCGTTTGCGGCCGTTGCACTGGGACACAAGACGCCGCTGCGCTTGATGGCGAAAAAGGAACTGTTTCAGGGCAATAAGTTGTTTGCGTGGCTGATTGCGGCGTTGGGCGCGTTCCCGATTGACCGTGAGGGCGCGGACATTACCGCCATTAAAACCGCATTGGGCACGGTACGCGAAGGTCGCAAGCTGATTATTTTTCCACAGGGCACACGCGGCGCAGGCGAAGGCGAGACTAAAAAAGGCGCGGCAATGTTGGCGGTCAAGACACGCGCGCCGATTCTGCCCATGTATATCACGGAAAACAAGGGATTTCGATGCAAAGCGACCGTCGTTATCGGTAAGCCCTTTCTTCCGGATACAAAAGAAAAGGATTACGGCGTGATTGCGGATGATATTCTGCACCGTATTTACGCGCTGAAGGAAAACGTATGAGTGTAACAGTTGCAAAAACCGCAGGATTCTGCTTCGGTGTGCGCCGTGCGGTCGATTTGGCCGAACAGCAGGCCGGGGAAAACGGCGTCATTTACGCTTACGGTGAAATTATTCATAACATGCACGAGATTCGACGGCTGGAAGAGCGCGGCGTGCGTACTGCGCAAACACTGGAGGAGATTCCGGATGGGGCCAAGGTGCTCATCCGCGCGCATGGCGTACCGCGCACGGTTTATGATACCCTTGCGGCAAAAAAATGCGAAGTTTTCGACGCAACCTGCCCGTTTGTACAGAAAATTCATCGCATTGTCGACCGGGAAAGCCAGGACGGCCGCCTGATTGTTATTCTGGGCAGCGCGGGGCATCCCGAGGTTGTGGGAATACAGGGCTGGTGCGGCGAGTCGGTTGTGCTGGAGGGAGAAGAGCAGGCACAGGCGTTCACTGCGCAGGCGGAGATGGTTGACAGACCGCTTGCCGTGGTCGCGCAAACCACTGTCAATCGAGCAATATGGAATATTTCCGTCGGTCTGATAAAAAAAAGGTGTACAAACCTCAAAATTTTTGATACAATATGTAAAGCGACGGATGAGCGTCAGTCGGAGGCTCGTCTGCTTGCCGGTGCGTCGGATCAAATGGTTGTGATCGGCGACAAGAAAAGTTCCAACACAAAGCGGCTGTATGAAATCAGTCGGTCGCTGTGCAGCAATGTGCTTTATATCGAGGACGCCGCGGAGCTTACAACGCAGGAGCTCTGCCGGGATGGGCGCGTCGGGATCACAGCGGGGGCATCGACACCGGCATGGATAATTAAGGAGGTCAGTAACATGATGAGCGAAGAAACGAAAATCGAAAATGGCGAGGACTTTGCCGCAATGCTCGAGGAGTCCTTCAAAACTTTAAATACAGGAGAGAAAGTCACCGGTACCGTTGTCGCAGTGTCCACGACCGATGTACAGGTCGATCTTGGCGTCAAGCACACTGCGTATATTCCGGTAAGCGAGCTGTCGGATGATCCGAACTATGACGTAGCTGCCAATATCCATCCGGGTGATGAGATTGAGGCGGTTGTTGTTCGCGTCAACGACGGCGAGGGTACGGTCACCCTGTCTAAGAAGCGCGTGGATCAGCTCAAGGGTTGGGAGACCATTGAGAAGGCATATGAAGAACATACGGTTGTGGAAGGCACCATTATGGAGGAGAACCGCGGTGGTGTGGTTGCCACGGCATTTGGCGTACGCGTCTTTATTCCGGCCAGCCAGACCGGCGTGCCGAAGGATCAGCCGATGAGCCAGCTGGTAAAGACCAAGCAGTCCTTCTATATCACCGAGATCAACCGTCAGCGCAAGCGCGTAGTTGGCTCTATCCGCCAGATCCAGCAGGAGGCCCGCAAGGCTGCTGCCGAAAAGATTTGGGGCACTATCGAAGTGGGCAACGAGTACGAGGGCACTGTCAAGAGCCTGACCTCCTACGGCGCGTTTGTTGATATCGGCGGTGTGGACGGTATGGTTCACATTTCCGAGCTGTCCTGGGGCCGCATCAAGCACCCGTCCGAGGTTGTCAATGTCGGTGACAAGGTCAAGGTGTTTGTGATCGGTCTGGATAAGGAAAATAAGAAGATCTCCCTCGGTTACAAGCGTGAGGAAGAGAATCCGTGGAACGTGTTCAAGTCCAAGTACGGCGTGGGCGATGTGGCTGAGGTTAAGATTCTCAAGTTCATGCCGTTCGGCGCATTCGCTGAGATCGTGCCGGGCGTGGATGGCCTGATTCATATCTCCCAGATCGCGGATCACCGCATTGCCAAGCCCGAGGATGAGCTCGAGGTTGGCCAGCAGGTTGAGGCCAAGATCATCGACATCAACGATGAGAAGAAGAAGGTTTCTCTCTCCATCCGTGCGCTGCTGGTCGGCGACGAGTATGGCGACGAGGAGTAATTCGGAAGTTGCAAAGAAGCACCCCAAACGGGTGCTTCTTTTTTGTATCTGCATCGCGTATACTGTCCCGGAGGGGGCGGAAGTATGCGGCGGCGCAGGTATCGCGGAAAAGGAAAAGGCTTGCGGCTGATGCTGCTGTTGGCTGTGCTGGCTACCACTGGCATCATGGCGACCGTGCGGATGCGGCAGATTTTCATGGAATACGCCACCAACGTCTGTGAGGACAGCGCGATTCAGGAAATAAACAACTTGATGCAGGAGGAGGTCTTTTCCGACCCGGAGACTTATGAAAATATGGTGATTTTGGAACGGGATAGCGAAAATCACGTCACTGCGCTGCGCACGGATGTGATTGCCATTGGGCAGATTAAGGCGCGGCTGGTCAACGGTCTGTTTGAGCGGCTGGAGGATTTGGAGCAGACGACGGTCGAGGTGCCGCTCGGCACGGTATTTGCTCCCAATTACTTCACCGGCATGGGGCCGTCGGTGGACATCGGCATGGCGGGCCTGACCCAGATGGAGGCTGAGTTTGTCAGCGCCTTTTCCTCAGCCGGTATCAACCAGACGCGGCACAACATCATTATTGAAATCCATGCGGGCTTTCGTATCCTGACGCCGATGGGAGGCGAGGATCGCGAGATCGTCACCAGCTATCCGGTCACCGACACCGTGATCGTCGGCACCGTGCCCGAGCGGTATACTTATATTGACGATCTGGGATCCGGCCTTCTCGGTGAAATCAGCGATTATGATAATTCGTCGGAAAACGGAAAATAATACTTCCGAATGGGGCGGAAATTTGGTATACTATATTCTGTATTGGGATGTGAAGGGGTGTTTGCATGGATGCCCTCGGGCAAATTACCGCATTGCGGGAAAAACTGCGGTATCACAATGAAAAATATTATAATGAAGATGCACCGGAGATTTCGGATTACGAATATGATATGATGCAGCGTGAGCTGCGCGCTTTGGAGACTGCGCATCCGGAATACTCGGATGCGGATTCTCCGACGCAGCGAGTCGGCGGCACGGCGTCCGGTCGGTTCGCCAAAGTGACGCATGCCTATCCGCTGGAAAGCTTGCAGGATGTTTTTTCCTTTGATGAGCTTTCTGAGTTTTACGGCCGCGTGGAAGGCGCGGTCGGGCAGGCGGAATATGTGGTTGAGTATAAAATCGACGGCCTTTCGGTTGCACTGGAATATGTCGATGGCGAATTTGTGCGTGGCGCGACGCGCGGTGATGGACAGGTCGGCGAGGACGTGACCGCCAACCTCAAGACGATAAAGGAGATTCCACAGAAGCTGGAAAACGCGCCGCCGCATTTGATTGTGCGCGGCGAGGTCTATATGAAGAAGTCGGTGTTCGACGCGCTCAATAAAGAGTTGGAGCTGCACGAAAAACCGCTGCTTGCCAATCCGCGCAATGCGGCGGCGGGTTCGCTGCGGCAAAAGGACAGCAAAATCACCAAGCAGCGAAAACTGTCTATTTTCTGCTTTAATATCCAGAACGTGGACGAGCTGCCGCTGACCAGTCACACCGATTCGCTGGATTTCTTGAAATCGCTCGGCTTTCCGGTCAGTCCGCGCTATCCGGTCTATACCGACCCCACGGACGTACAATGCGAAATTCAGAATATGGGCGAGACGCGCGGCGAGCTGGATTTCGACATCGACGGCGCGGTCGTCAAGGTCAATTCGTTTGCGCAGCGGCAGACGCTTGGCTCGACGGCCAAGTTCCCGCGTTGGGCGGCGGCGTACAAGTATCCGCCCGAGGTGAAGCAGACGCTACTCAAAGATATCATCATTTCAGTCGGGCGTACGGGCGTTTTAACGCCCAATGCGGTGCTCGAGCCGGTGCGGCTGGCGGGTACGACTGTGTCGCGCGCGACGCTGCATAATCGGGACTTCATCCGCCAACTGGATGTGCGGGTAGGGGACACGGTTTCGGTGCGCAAGGCGGGCGAGATCATCCCGGAAATTATCGGAGTGGCGCTGGACAAGCGGTCTGTGGACGCGCAGCCGTATGAAATGCCGAAGTTTTGTCCGGTATGCGGCGCGCCGGTGTTTGAGGACGAGGAGGAAGCAGCTATCCGCTGCACGGGTGCGGCGTGTCCTGCGCAGCTGCTGCGCAATTTGATGCACTTTGCCTCGCGCGACGCGATGGACATTGACGGCTGCGGCGAAGGCAACCTGCAAAAACTGATTGACGCAGGGTTGGTGAAGTCTGCTGCCGATTTGTACAACCTGACGGTGGAACAGCTGCTGCCGCTTGGCAAAAAGGTGGACACCTGGGCGAACAATCTGCTGCGCGGCATCGAGGCAAGCAAAACGCGCGACCTGTCCCGGCTGTTGTTTGCGTTCGGCATTCGGCACGTCGGACAGAAAGCAGGAAAAATTCTCAGCAACCATTTCGGTAGTCTGGATGCGCTGCTTGCGGCGTCGGTCGAGGAAATGACCGAAATCCGAGATATCGGCCAGACCACAGCGGAAAGTATTGCAGCATGGCGCGCACTCGATCAATCGAAAGAACTCATTGAAAAGCTGCGCGCGGCGGGCGTGAATTTTACCGGTGAAAAGACGGCTAAGAGCGATCTGCTTGCAGGAAAGACGGTTGTCGCTACCGGCAGCCTGACACTTTACACCCGCAAAGAGATTAACGACCTTATTGAGTCGCTCGGCGGCAAGGCGGCCGGGTCGGTATCCAAGAAAACAAGCTATGTGGTAGCCGGAGAAAACGCGGGCAGCAAGCTGCAAAAGGCGGCGGAGCTTGGTATTCCGGTCTTAACAGAGGAAGAATTTAAAAATATGATACAGCAGGAGGAACTTTGACATGGCAATTTCCAGAAAAGAAATTGAGCACATCGCATCCCTTGCACGTCTGGACTCGACGGGCGGCATTTTTGACCGTCTTGCAGACGACATGCAGGGCATCGTCGGCATGGTGGACAAGCTCGCGGAGCTGGACCTTGGCGATATCACGGATGTTATCAACACCGAGCGCAAGAATGCCTTTCATGAGGATGTGGTTGTGCAGGAGTATACGCCTGATGAGCTTATCGAGCCGAACGCGCCGGACTTTCAGGCGGGCGGCGTAGCCGTGCCGCGCGTGGTAGAATAAGGGGGACAGAAGCAATGGCACTTTTTGAGAAAACAGCGGCAGAGCTTTCCAAAATGCTCGCCGATAAAGAAATTTCCGCGGTGGAGCTGGCACAGGATGTTTTCGCCCGCACAAAGGCGGTTGAGGACAAGGTGCAAGGCTATGTGACAGTCGCAGAGGAGTCCGCGCTCGCGCAGGCGGCTGAGGTGGACAAGAAGCGCGCCGCAGGCGAAACGCTGTCCGCGCTGGCGGGTATCCCGGTTGCCGTCAAGGACAACATCTGCACCAAGGGGACGTTGACCACCTGCGCATCCAAGATGCTGTATAACTTTAAGCCGCCGTATAACGCGACGGTGATTGAGAAATTGGCTGCAAACGATGTGGTCATGACGGGTAAGGCGAATATGGATGAGTTTGCGATGGGTTCCTCCTGCGAAAACTCGGCCGCGCACCCGACCCACAACCCGCACGGCTTAAGCCGCGTACCGGGTGGATCGTCCGGCGGCTCGGCGGCAGTCGTTGCGGCGGGCGAGGTTCCGCTGGCACTCGGCTCGGACACCGGCGGCTCGATTCGTCAGCCGGCATCCTTCTGCGGCGTGGTCGGGCTCAAGCCGACTTATGGCGCGGTATCTCGTTACGGCCTGATCGCATTCGCGTCTTCGCTCGATCAGATCGGCCCGTTTGGCCGCTCGGTAGAGGATGTGGCGATGCTGCTCGACGCGATCACCGGCCATGACCCGATGCACGACTCGACCTCGGTCAAGACCCCGTTTGAAGGCTCGACCCGTGCAAACCTCAATGCCGATATCAAGGGCATGAAGATTGGCCTGCCCAAGGAGTATTTCGGCGCGGGCATTTCGGACGCAGTGCGTGAGAGCGTACTCGCCGCTGCCGAGACCTACAAAAACCTCGGCGCAGAGGTGTTTGAGATTTCGCTGCCGCTGGTCGAATACGCGCTGCCGGTGTACTACATCCTGTCGTCGGCTGAGGCCTCGTCTAATCTGGCGCGCTTTGACGGCGTCAAGTACGGCTATCGCACCCCGAACGCGGGCGACGATCTGATTGCACTCTACACGAAGAGCCGGTCGGAGGGTTTTGGTGCAGAGGTGCAGCGCCGCATCATGCTGGGCACCTATGTGCTATCCTCCGGCTATTACGACGCATATTACAAGAAGGCGCGCGCAGCGCAGCGCAAAATCCGCGAGGAGTTTGCAAATGCGTTTGAGAAGTGCGATGTCATTCTGACGCCGGTTGCCCCCACCACAGCGTATGAAATGGGCTCCAAGACCACCAATCCGCTGGAGATGTATGCGGGCGATATCTGCACAGTATCGGTCAATATCGCGGGCTTGCCGGGGCTGGTACAGCCTTGCGGCTTTGACGCGGACAAGATGCCGATTGGTATGCAGCTCATCGGGCCGCGCTTTGGTGAGCAGAAGCTGCTTGACGCGGGCCTTGCATTCGAGCAGGCATCCGGCCTTAAGAACATCATCGCGGCACTGTAAGGGGAGGAATAGACAAATGAAATATCAAGCTGTCATCGGCCTTGAGGTGCATGCGGAGCTGTCCACCAAGAGCAAGATTTATTGCTCGTGCTCGACCTCGTTTGGCGCACCGATCAATACCCACACCTGCCCGGTCTGCACCGGTATGCCGGGCGCGCTGCCCGTACTGAACAAGCAGGTGGTACACTATGCGGCCAAGATGGGCAAGGCGACCGGCTGCACGGTCAATCAGCTGTGCAAAGCTGACCGTAAAAACTACTTTTATCCCGACCTGCCCAAGGCGTATCAGATTTCGCAGTTCGATGTACCGATTTGCGAAAACGGCGAGGTATTCTTCTATGTTGACGGCGAGAAGAAGTCCTGCCGTCTCGAGCGTATCCACTTCGAGGAGGACGCGGGCAAGCTGCTGCATGACGAGATCGACGGCACGGTCGTCGACTTCAATCGCTGCGGTGTGCCGCTGATTGAGATGGTCACCAAGCCCGACCTACATTCCTCGGCGGAAGCAAAGGAATTCCTCGAAATGATTAAGACTACGCTGTCCTACCTCGATATCTGCGACTGCAAGATGGAGGAAGGTTCGATTCGTTGCGACGTGAACGTCTCCATCCGGCCGGAAGGCTCGGAAGAGTTCGGTACCCGCGTCGAAATGAAGAATATCAACACCTTCTCGGGCGCGGTGCGCGCGATTGACTATGAGATCGCCCGCCAGATTGAGGTGGTCGAGAACGGCGGAGAAATCCAGCAGGAGACCCGTCGCTGGGATGACGTGAAGCTTAAGAACACGGTCATGCGTACCAAGGAGGACGCGCAGGACTACCGTTATTTCCCCGATCCGGACCTGATTGCGGTCGAGATCTCGGATGAGTGGATGCAGCAGATTGAGAGCGAAATCCCTGAGCTGCCCATTTCGCGCTACGAGCGCTATCTTTACGAGTACGGCATGACTGCGATGGAGGCGCGTCTGATTTCGGACAGCTTTGCTAAGGCGGAACTGCTCGACGCAGCGGCAAAGCAGGTCAAGCCCAAGGCGGCGGCAAACTGGATTCTATCCGATATTTCCAAGTACCTCAACGACAAGGGCGTGGAACTGCCGGACACCAAGCTGACCGCAGATAAGCTGGTCGATTTGGTTAAACTCATTGAAGCAGGCACGATTTCGGGCGCGGCAGGTAAAAAGGTGCTGCCGAGCATGTTCGAGACGGATGAGACGGTTGAGTCAATTGTGGAGCGCATGGGTCTCAAGCAGGTGTCCGACGAGGGTGCAATCCTTGCCATCGTACAGGAAGTGATTGCCAAGAATGAAAAGGCCGTTGCGGACTTCAAGGCAGGTAAGAACGTCACCGGTTTCCTTGTGGGTCAGTGCATGAAGGCGTCCAAGGGCCAGGGCAACCCGCAGATCATTAATAAGCTGATTGCGCAGGAGTTGGCCAAGCTGTAAGTTGTTTTTCAATGCGCTCACGTGACAAGCGGAGGTGCTTGCTGTGAAAAAATTAGGTTGGATAGGGATTGTTCTTGTTTTCGTCTTTTCGTTGACTGCCTGCGGTTCGAAGAACCCACAGGCCATGGTTTCGGAAGCACTTGGGGTGGATGCTTCTACTGGCAGCACGATGTCCAGCATGGACACACATAGCGGCAACGGCGATGGCACTGCCTACGTTGAACTGCATTTTGACGGCAACGAGATGGTCAAACAGATTCAGGCAGACGATGCGTGGAAACCGTTTCCGTTGGACAAAACCGCTCAGACGTTGGTGTATGGGGTATCTGATGAAACAAGCAGTGTTGGACCGTTTTTAACCGATGAGGAAGGTAAAGCCTTAGTGCCTGAGATTGCAAACGGATATTATCGTTTGATTGATCGGCAAGTGGAGCAGGACAAGGCAACCGGCGCAGATATTCTGAACAGAGCCTCCTTCAATTTTACCGTGGGGCTTTATGATACCGATACCAACACGTTGTATTGCTGTGAGCTGGATACCTGACAGATGTATAAGTTATGCCGATGGTTTGGCTGAAACGAAAAAAGGATGCTGCAAACGCAGCATCCTTTTTGCATTTTTCATTCAAAATAGAATAAGTCCTCAAACTTCTTATCCAGCGCGATGCACAGG
The DNA here is from genome assembly GCF_052117205.1 of Candidatus Agathobaculum pullicola. Classification (NCBI taxonomy): domain Bacteria; kingdom Bacillati; phylum Bacillota; class Clostridia; order Eubacteriales; family Butyricicoccaceae; genus Agathobaculum; species Candidatus Agathobaculum pullicola. The sequence goes on from NZ_JBQKJP010000008.1 coordinate 36,426, forward strand.
ATAAGCGCGAGCTTGGTGGTCGGGTTGAACTGCCCGGTTTCGATGGAGCTAATCGTGTTGCGTGACACGCCGACCAGTTCGGCCAGCTGTGCCTGCGACAGATTTTTCTCGCCGCGCGCTTCTTTCAGACGGTTGCACAGAATCAGTTTGTCATCCATTGCTCACCCCAGCACGCCGATTACATAGGTGATAAGGTTGGCAATGGAAAGAACACCGCCTGCAATGGTAGTCACCAATAGAGATTTATCTTTACTGAACCGATAGCGGGGATAGGCTTCTGCTGCAACATATGCCCAAAAGACTGCGGCCAGCGCGTCGTTTGACCGATTGGTACACATGTTGAAAATGAAGAGAAAAATCAGAACGATGATGAATGCGATAATGCCAATTTGTCTGCCTTGGTCTTCTGCATTTTTTTTGCCTTCGTCCAGCCGTTCTCTGCGGCTTTTTGCCAGGATTTCTTCTTTGTTCATAAAGAGCACCTCTTTGTCTCTATCTACCGTTGCGCCAAGTGTTCTTGGCATATTCAGTATAACATGACAAGTAAACTTGTCAAGAGGGATTGCAAAGTTTTCTTGACAAAATGTGCGGAAGCGGAAAACATACGCAAAATTTGTTTATCGTGACGGCTGGTGTATTGTTTCCAGCAGGGGAAACGGGTATAATAAAATCTACGGGCGTATAACTGCTCGTTTCCAAATTAGAAAAAGGAGGAATGTTCCTTGCAGATAGAGAAAACCCTGCAAACGCTGTGCGCGCTGCCGGCGGTGAGTGGGTTTGAAGAACAGGCGGCGCAGGCGGTGGCCGCGCTGCTGCGTCCGCTGTGCGATACAGTTGAAGTCGACCAAAACGGAAATGTGCTGGGATACAAGGGCTGCGGACGCAAGCACGCCAAAACCGTACTGCTCGACGCGCACCTCGACCAGATTGGCTTTGTCGTTACCGAGGTATTGGACGGCGGATTTTTGCGCTTTGCGCCGGTCGGCGGCGTTGACCCGCGCATGCTGCTGGCAACTGAAGTGACCATTCTGGCGGACGAGCCTTTGTACGGTGTGGTCAGCTGTATGCCGCCGCACTTGCTGAAAGCGGGTGAACAGGATAAGGCTGTGCCGGTGGACCAAATGCTGATTGACACCGGACTGGAAAACGCCAAGGAGAAAATCCGTATTGGCACGCCGATTGTGTTTGCCCAGCAGCCGGTGAAACTGCTCAGCGGGCAGGTTTGCAGCAAATGTCTGGATGACCGAGCGGGCGTGGCCGCGATTCTGCTTGCGCTGGAAAAACTGAAAAAATACAAAAAGCGTCGCTGCAACATCGCGGTGCTCATCAGCGCGCAGGAAGAAGTCACCGGACTCGGCGCGCAGACCGGCGCGTTTGCGGTGCAGCCGGAATATGCGATTGCGGTGGATGTGACGCATGGCAAAACACCGGATGGCCCGTCGGATGGCGTATTCGAACTGGGCAGCGGCCCCGCCATCGGTATGGGTCCGAACCTGCATCGTGGCCTGACTCAGCGTCTTATCAAAACCGCGAAAGCCAATGATATCGACTATTCGCTTGAGGTGATGGAAGGCAATACGGGCACGAATGCGTGGACCATGCAGATTGTGGCGCACGGCATTGCCACCGCGCTGCTATCCATCCCGGAGAAATACATGCACACGCCGGTCGAGGTAATCAAAACGTCCGATGCGGAGGACGTGGCAGAATTGATATATCGGTTTTTGTGCGATTTTGACGGGGAGGTGGAAGCATGACCGAGCTGCTCAAAACGCTGTGCGCGCTGCCCGGTCCATCCGGCTGCGAGGATGTGGTGCGCGAGTTTGTACTCAAAAAGGCAAAGCCTTTCGCAGATGAAATCCGCACGGATGCCATCGGAAACGTCATGGTGTTCCGTAAGGGTAAAAAATCGCTTGAACGGCCGGTCGCTGTGTGCGCGCATATGGACGAGGTCGGCGTAATCATCAAAAAAATCACCGAGGACGGTATGCTCAAATTCGGCTTTGTCGGCGGCGTTGACCCGCGCGTCGTAATCGGCAAGGGCGTGCGGTTTGGTGATACGCGCGGCGTCATCGGCATCAAGGCGGTGCATTTGACAACCGCGGCAGAGCGCCGCACCATGCCCAAAACCAGGGATTTATATATCGACATTGGCGCAACCAGCCGTGCGGCAGCCGAAGATAAGGTGTCGCTGGGCGATTACGGTGTGTTCGATTCGGATGTTGTATTGTTTGGCGACGGACTTATCAAGGCCAAGGCGATTGACGACCGCATCGGCTGCGCGGCGTTGCTGACGCTGCTTGAGGAGCAGCCGCCGGTGGATGCTTGGTTCTGCTTTACCGTGCAGGAGGAGACAGGCCTGCGCGGCGCAGCGAGCATGGCCTATGCCATCGACCCGGGATTTGCGCTTGTGATCGAGGGCACAACTGCGGCTGATTTAGCCGAGGTGAGGGATGGCAAGGCAGTTTGCCGCGTGCGCGGCGGCGCGGTTATCCCGTTCATGGATGGCGCGACGATTTATGACGCAGCGCTGTTTGAACTGCTGCGCGATGCCTGTATCCGGCGCGGCATCCCATGGCAGACCAAGACGCGCATCTCCGGTGGCACGGACGCAGGACGTATTCATAAGAGCCGGGCTGGCGTGCGCGTGTGCGCTGTAGCCGCGCCTGTGCGCTATATCCATTCGCCGTCGAGCGTGGCGGCGCTGTGCGACTGCGAGGCGGTTTTGCAGGCTGCGCACGCATTTCTGGAGGAACTGGGAGGAGAAACCGAATGAGCAAGGTTTTTGATTTATGGAACGAGGTCGGAGGCGCGTTTGGCCCATCCGGCCGCGAGGATGCCGTGCGCGAGACGATTGCGTCCATCGCAGGCGAATATATTGACGACGTGACGACCGACGCGCTGGGCAACCTCATCTGTCGCAAGAAGGGAACGGGCAAAAAGGTGCTGTTGGCTGCGCATATGGATTCTATCGGCGTGGTAGCGACCTATATCGATGAGAAGGGGTTTATTCGCTTTTCGCAGGTCGGCGGTTTGTTCAAGGGCGACCTCATCAATATCACGGTGCGCTTTGCAAACGGTACGCGCGGCATCATCTCCTACGAGGAAAAAACGCCGTTTAAGGATTTAACACTGGACAATTTGTTCATTGACATTGGTGCCAAGGATCACGCGGATGCGGAAAAGCAGGTGCAGGTAGGCGATTTTGCCGTGTTTGAAGCATCGCGCTTTGAGCAGAACGGCGTGCTGTGCGGCCCGTATCTGGACAACCGCATCGGCTGCGTGACGCTGCTGCGCACGATGGAGCAGATAGGGGAGACGGATAATGACCTCTACTTTGTGTTCACGGTGCAGGAGGAAGTCGGCCTGCGCGGAGCAGGCACGGCGGCGTTCGCCGTGCAGCCGGATGTCGCTATTGCGGTAGATGTGACCGATACGGGCGATCTGCCCGAACGAAAAACGCCAATGGCGGTCGATATGGGCAAAGGCCCGGCGGTCAAGGTGATGGATCGCTCGGTCATCTGCACCCCGACGGTGTGCGCGGCACTGGAACGGGCGGCGGTGGACTGCGGCGTCACCACGCAGCGCGAGATCTTGCAGTTCGGCGGCACGGATACGGCGGCGCTGCAAAAGACACGCGCAGGTGTACAGGTAGGCGCGGTATCCATCCCGACGCGCTATATCCATTCTCCGAGCGAGATGTGTGCGGTAAGCGATGTCGAGGACGCGGCAAAGCTGCTTGGGCGCTTTGCGGTGAGCTTTGGAACACAGGAAGCATAAAGACAGCGGAAAGCCGGGCGGGATGCAGAAGATATTGTGTCCCGGCCGGTCTACAGCCGTAACATTCTATCTGCCAATAGGAAAAGGAGCGTAAGCACATTGGACATTTGCCTGAGAATATCAGCTTTTTTATAGTTTTTCCTTGACAATCGCTGTCAAATTTGTTATTCTATTTTAGCAAGATTTGTTTCAATGAATCTATCCGGGTGTGGCGCAGCTGGTAGCGTGCTTGACTGGGGGTCAAGAGGCCGCAGGTTCAAGTCCTGTCACTCGGACCAAAAAAGTACCTAAATTCGAGTTTTTAATCGAATTTAGGTACTTTTTCTTTTGTTTAATTTTTAAAAAGGTTTGCTAAAAAGTGTGCTATTGCTAATCTATTACTAATGTCTAAAGTGCATCTGTGATACGCCGCAAGTCCTCAAATGGCGTGTCCTGATAGTGCCGCAACATTTCTGTGCTGGTGTGTCCCATCAATTCCAGTTTGTCCTTATCTGAACCATCGACACGCTTCATCAACGTAGCAAACGTGTGGCGACAACTGTGCGGGGTATACTTTTTTCTTTTGTCTCCATCTTTTTCTATGGTTGGATTTTCTATGCCGCACTTTTCCAGAACATCATAGAACATCGAACGGTAGGCAGCAATGCCCATCTTCGCACCGTCCTTTGCGCAAAACACCGGACCAGAAATTTTGTTTTTTACAAGTCGATCTACTATCGGCTGTATTTTAGGGGAGATTGTCACAATTCTATCCCGACCAGCATCCGTCTTTGCGCCGCCGACAAAAGCGCGTTCTTTTCTGTTATAGTTCTTTGCATCCAGTGCAAGAAATTCAGATGGTCGGAACCCAAGATAGCATTGGCAGAGTACATAGTCTGCGCCTTTTACTTTACCTACATAATTTGCAATCGCTTCCACGGCTTCAATTGGAAGTCCATCCTTTTTCCCATGTTCTCCACCGCGAGCCTTTATATATTCTCCCATGTTTAGTTCTGCAAGATTTCGCGGTATGGCGTACTTGTACAGTAAACCGCAAAGCGTTTTCATATTCTCTCTTGTCCGTTTTCCTTTTGGGCAATCATCTATACACTCTTGCAGATCATCAACGGTTATTTCTTGTATCTTTGTATACCATAGTGGTTCGTAATACTTCATAGCCGCAGCATAGCAATCTCGTGTAGACTTGCTTGCCTGATGCGTTGGAAACCATGTTTCATACAATTGTTGAAACGTAATCGCCTTTTCTCTTTTCGATGCAGTTAAGAGTGGGAGGTATTCTACCGCTTCTCTTTTCGTCTTAAATCCTGATTTTGATCTGGTAATCCGATGTGCTTTACCATCCGCACCCGCTTTATATCCTATCGTTTTAATAGCAATCCACGTCTTATTTGGCAACTGATAAACACTTCCTTGCCCGTTTCCACGCCCTTTCGTTCTCTGTTTTGTGCTTTGTTTTGCGCCGCACATCATACAGAATTTGCTATCATTCGGGATTTCCGCTTTACACTTTCTGCATTTCATGACACGTCCTCCTTTCCAGAAAATATAACAAAAAACATAATGAGCAGAAATTTATTTTTCTGCTCATTTTTCTTTACAACACATGGGTATATGCGATTGCTTTTCCTGCGATATGCAATTGATTGATTTCCTCATCTCGGAAAATAAGCGGTGAATATTGAGAATTTTCCGCGTTTAACGTAACCATGTCTCCAACCCTATAAAATCGTTTCAATGTCGCTTCGCTTTCTTCGTTTACAATGACTGCTGCAATTTCTCCATTCTCCACAACATCCTGTTTTCTGATATAGACAATATCTCCGTCTTGAATACCAGCCCCGATCATACTGTCGCCTTTGCACACGAGTGCAAAGTCCGCATGTATATGAGACGGGAGGTCGATATAGTCAGTAATATTTTCTTCGGCCAGAATAGGTTTACCGCAAGCAATCTGTCCAACGAGCGGGATTTGCTTCATTTCCCCAATTGGAATTGCGTTGCTTGGCATAGCAATTTCAACATCATCCTCTAACAAATCCGATTTCCTTATGCCAAATATAGAGCACAATTTTTCTATTTTTCCCATTCTCGGTATTTTCTTATCATTTTCCCAAGTAGATACGGCTTTGTCTGTAATTCCAAGCAGTTTTCCTAAATCGGATTGCGACATTCCAGCCCGTTCTCTAAGCATTCTTATTTTCTTCCCAAGGCTCACTGTTGACGCCTCCTTTCTTTTAAATAGTATATCACCATAAGTAGAAGTTATCAAGCAAAATAATTAAAATAATCTACTTTTTGTTGTTGACTACCAACTAAAAGTAGAGTATAATAGATTCATAAATAAACGGAGGTGTAAAAATGAGTTTTACCATCAAACAAGCGCGTATGTATAACGGATTTACACAGGTAGAAATGGCACAAAAAATGGGTATTTCACGTGATTTCTACCGCAAAATTGAGGAAAATCCAGAATCGGCAACAGTAAAACAGGCACGCGCTATTTCTGAAATAACCGGCATTCCAGTGGATGATATTTTTTTCTCCAATTAGTCTACTTTTGGTAGTGTATCGAGAAATTCGAGTGTCACTTTTTATCGAAACGGGGATGGTTTCACATGAAACTCGCAGATGTGAAAAAAATGAATACAGATGTTATAACGCCAAACGTGGCATCTAAGGTGTTGGGGTGTGACCCGCACTGGATTCGGATTGCTGCGCATCAGGACAAGTCTTTATTGGGTTTTCCCGTTGTGGTGATCGGCAGCAGAGTGAAGATACCGCGCGAGGCGTTTATTCGTTTTATGGAGGGAGAAAAAGAGAGTGCAACAGGTTGACATTTACTTATCGGCGCTTGTCTCCTATCCTCAGTTCTCTCATCAAATCATTGAGTGTGCTATGAGAAACAATGATATTACAGATAGAAACATTGTAGCATTGCGATCTGTGGCAACACAGTTTGATTCAAGCAAGGAGGTTGGATTGTGCAAAGTAGAAAGTTGAACGATGATGATATTTCGCGGGCGAAAACCATGCGAAAAAACGGGGATTCTTTGCAGAAGATTGCAGATTCGTTAGGCGTTTCAAGGCAGTGGATTTGGGTTATTATCCACCGGGATGACCACGTCACATATCAAAAAAAGATTTTGAATCGTGTAATTTACCCAGCGATTCGTAATTATTTATATAAAAACAGAGTATCTATTACTCAATTTTCATTTTTAAATGGCATCAGTATATTTGCCGATGTTGCTGCCATCCGGAAGAGGAGATAAACCTTCAGTGCCTTCTACTTCCTCAGGCTCGATGTTGACCTCTACTGCCTTGCGCTTGCTCGAATCTACTAACCGCTGCATTATCGTCGCCGCCTCAGCTCGATTAGGATATTCATTCGGCTTATAATCACCAGCATCATTCGTACCTACTAAAATACCATTGCTGTATGCCTTGGTGATGGAACTAACATAAGGAGAACCAGAAACTTCATTGAAGTCACCAATCACAGTATTGATGCCATCGGTGATTTCAAACTTCTCATCACCTAAACTCTCCGCTATCGTCATTACAATAAACGCCATCTCAGCCCTATTCGCGTCTTTACTCCAATCACTTAACCTGCATGACCAAGCCTGTGCAATCTCAGGAAAGTACTGAGAGGCTACCATAACTTCATTGCTCCAGTTGTTGCCATAAGCTGTTTCACAATCCTTCAGAGAAGATAAGCTACCACCCTCTGCCTCTGCCTTTGCCGACATTTGCTGCGCCAATTCATTAACCTTGTTTTCCCCACCAAACGCTCGAATCGCCATAGCAGCAAATTCCTGCCTTGTAACATTATCCTTAGGTGCAAACTTATTGTTGCCTACACCCTGTATAATGCCCCGGCTCGCCATGTCATTGATAGCATCTACCGCCCAACTAACCTCAGACAAATCAGTAAAGGATGTGGCTGCTCGGGAAATAGGTGCCGCTGCGGAAATCGCATCGACTTCCCCCACCTCCATCACGATACTTTCATCCTCTCCTATTAAATCACTCACTCCTTCCGTACTTAACGCAAACGCCGATACCGTTGTCTGCGCTATTACCGCTACCGCCACTAACATCGGTATCACTATTCGCTTCATCTTAATAAATTTCGTTTTCATTTATAAATGCCTCGCTTGTATTATAGAGTAGTAGTGATTAGAGCCCCTCTCCAAGGGCTGTGCTACACTGTAAGGGATGCTGTGGATTGGTGTCAGCCTCCTACCACGAGATGGTTCACGAAAGGTTCCAACCACAGCCCTTTGCAGTTTTGTTAATCAGTTAAATACCGCCAGACGGTTTATGTAGAACAAGGCTACAAAAGCAAAGTGCTCTGTGGAACAGCATCACAAATTTACCGTTGGAGGTTTTAGAAATGGTCATTTCTGTTGGTATTGATGTGGCAAAGGACAAGCACGACTGCTTTATCCAGAATTCGGAGGGTGAAGTGCTTGCGGATGTGTTCACCATCTCTAACAATATGGATGGCTTCCATACGCTGCTGGAGAAGATCCAGGCCTGTACCACACCGCAGGACAAAATAAAGGTAGGGCTTGAGGCAACCGGGCATTACAGCTACAATCTGCTCGGGTTTCTTCTTGACAACGGTCTGACCACCTATGTCCTGAACCCCTTGCGTACAAACCTTTACCGAAAAAGCCTCAGTCTCAGAAAGACCAAAACCGACCGGGTGGATGCACGAACGATTGCATCTATGCTGTTATCCGATGCGGGCCTCAAACCCTACACGAATACAGCATACCAAAACGAGGAGCTAAAGTCACTGACCAGATACCGTTTTGATAAAGCGAAAGAACGAGCAAAGTTGAGAAGTTCTCTTTCCCGATTGGTCTGCATCTTGTTTCCCGAACTGGAAAAACTGGTTCCTACACTTCACATGACCTCTGTTTACACGCTTTTGGAGGAGTTCCCCGGTGCCAAGCCGATCGCCGCAGCCCATTTGACGAGGATAAAAGTACTCCTTGAAACTGACTCCAAAGGCCACTACAAACGGGATATGGCTTTAGAAATTCGAGATGCCGCCAGAAATTCTATTGGCTTTCGGATGCCTGCCAAGTCTCTTGAATTGCAGCACACCATTCGGCTCATCCGTGAGCTAAACGTTGAGATTGCTGAAATCGAGGGGCAAATTCAGTCCTTGATGGATGAACTTCATTCCCCCATTACTTCTATCCCGGGTATGGGTTTCCGCATGTCTGCCATGATCTTGGCTGAGGTAGGTGATTTTTCACGGTTTGATTCCCCTGACAAGTTGTTAGCCTACGCCGGGATGTCGCCCTCTACCTACCAGTCCGGACAGCTCAAGAACTGCTATCCACACATGGAAAAGCGTGGCTCTCGTTATCTTCGCTACGCACTTTACAACGCAACCAAGTATGTCTGCCACTGGAATCCGACTTTTGCCGCCTATCTCGCAAAGAAATGGGCAGAGGGGAAACACTACAATGTCGCACTTTCCCATGCTGCTAAGAAGCTGGTGCGTTTGATTTTCGCTATGGAGAAATCACGACAGCCTTATTGCAGTTTGGCAGCGTAACCACTTCTTGTTAGCCTGCGCCGGGGTTCTTATGAACCACTGCTTTGTTATACCTTTTTGAGAGCCATCTGTTTTTCTGCCACCACCATCCTTTCAAGGGTTGACACTTAATAGTTAATCTTGTATATTTTTTTTGATGTAGATCACAGCTTGCAGGCCATCACTTCACCTTTTGGCTCCAGACCTGCTCGGACTACCACTGAGCGAATTGACGCTGCCCTTCTTCGCTGGCGTAAAACTTTTCGATTGCCGGCAACAGCACACGGGCCAGCGCCTCCATTTCATGCTGCGGGATGCCGGTACCATAATTGTTCGGCTTTTTCTTCTTACCGTTCTTCAATAGGCCGCCCCTCTCTCTCGTGGTCGCCATGGGCATACACGTCCAATACTTCCTGAGGGATACGTTCCAGCACAGCGACGGCATCCGCATAGTCTCGCCGCAGTTTGGCGTCGGCCATCTGCTTTAATGTGATTTCGTTGGTAGCCTTGCCCAGAGACTGCTCCAGCTGTGCGTTTTCCTGTTTCGGCTTTTTGTTCTCGGCGGTAGTGGCTGCGAACGCCACCTGATACTTCTTCATCGTGGTGTGCATCTGCTCCGCAGCCGGAATATACTTGTCCAGCAGCGCTGCAATCTCGGCAGTTCTACTTTTGGCGTTAAATGCTCCGATGTTGGCCAGCAGTTCCTCCAGATTGGCTTTCTGCTTGGTCAGTCGGGTCATCGCCTTGAATACCTTAGGCGGGATGTGGTCACGCCCGGTCTGGCTGGAACTCTCGCCACGCTCCAGATCCGGATATTTTCGGACCATGAGGGCCCAGAAGTTATCCTGCCACTGGGTCAGCTTTTTTTATTGCCCACGATTTCCCTGGCGCTGAGCTTGCCATCCGAAGTCAGCGGGACAAAAGAAAGGTGCATATGGGGCGTTTTCTCGTCCATATGCACCACGGCGGATATGATATTGGCTTTATTCTGATATTGCTCAAAAAATCGCAGGGACTCCTTAAAGTAAGCTCGAACCTCCGCCCGCTTTTTACCTCTGAAAAACTCCGGGCTGGCCGTAAACAGTACCTCCACCACCCGCACGCTGTCTTTTCGGGTGCGGCAGCCAGCGGCGGCAATCTGTTTTTCTGCCTCTGCACGGTATCGCTGCACCAGCTTCACCAGATGAAAATTGTACTTGCTTCTGCTGACGTCCACATCGGGGTTGCTGGCGTACTTTTCCTTGGTGCGCTCATTGTGGGCCTCAATGTTCCCGATTTCCGGCCCCTTGTACTTGGCAAACCGCATAATCCCATATTGTGCCTGATCCACTTTTGATCCCTCCTGTTTGATAGGCAAATTGCTGTAAAAGAGTGAACAGCGGTCAATCACTGCGTACGTGCGTACATAGTCAGTTCCGCCACTCCTTCGACACATCTTCCGGTATGCACGTACGCAACGAATCGCCAGAAAATACCGACATATTGTTTCTCACCAGCACCTCGATGCCCAGGAATCCACGCACACGCCGACCGGCGGCATTGGTCACATTGTTGCAGTATTCCAGGTGGTAGCGGCTCTGGTTGGCGATGAGAGCATCGCTGAAGCTGCGTGGTTTTAGAGAAAGCAGGCTGTTTTCGGTGCAGAAAATCTGATATGCCTCGTACAGCTCCTTGGAGCTGGCGGAAGCATCGGCTTTCAGCCGGATATATCCGTCCGAATCCAGAAAATCAAACACATTGTTGTTGTCCCGTTTGACGGCCTCCCGTTTTTCTCTGGTGCGCTCACTTTCGGTAAACTTGAAGTGGTTGGCCACCAGCCGCTGCAATCCCTCAAAGGCCCAGAGCAGGATGCCCTCCACCTCGGCCTTCATCTTTTCGGCCAGATCAGGGTCGTCCACACGGTTAGTGGGCTTGTCCTTTGTGGTTAGTACTAGCTGGCGGCGAAAAAATCCATCGCTCCGGTCAGACAGCGCCTGCAAATCTCCGTTGGAGAAGGCCAGCAGCCGGGCAACATCCACCCCTGATAGCTCTGCTTGCCCTTACGCTTCAAATTCATTTTTCCTTGGGCAGTGACGATGGATTTTACATAGTTGGTCTGACGCAGGGCCTCCATCCGCATATCGTCGTCCCCACACAGGAGAATATGCTCCAGATCCGCACGGGCAAATCGGTTCTCCGATATTTTTCCTATGCTGCCGTCCTTCATGTTGGAGCCGAACAAAGCTCCCAGCGCAGCGCCAATCTGGCTTTTGCCCTCACCACCGTTTCCTTTGAGAATCATCATCCGCTGTCCCTTTTTGTTGGGAATCAGGCAGTAGCCAATATATTCCTGCAAGGTGGGGATGTCCTCCGGGTAGAGCAGGCCATCCAGAAATTGCAGCCAGAGGACGGGCTTTCAAGCGTTGGGCTTGTAGGACACAGGGAAGCGATTGTGGACAATTTTCGGCTTTCCCTCCACAAAAGTTTCATCCAGCAAAAGCGTCCCGTTGGAAAGATGAATCTGATCCGGCTCCAGTGGAAAATCCTCCACCAGCGCCGCCAGCTTTATCAGCTCCACAATGTTGCTGATTTTGCGGGGGATGTTGCTGACCGTACAGCATTTGAGTTTTTCAAAAATCTTGCCCCGCAGGGGCAGTTCATCGGTAACACCGCCTTCTGGTGTGAAAAGGCCCCGTTTGTGAAGATGATCTTGTGTGTCTGCAAGAACTCCTCACAAAACAGGGCTTTGTTGATGCTTTTTTGATCGAACCAGATGGGCATTACGTCAGGCTGTTGTTTATTCTTCATGGGTCTATCTCTCCTTAAAAATGTGGTAGGTCTCCGCCTATCTGCCTAAATATACGGAGAAAAAGGCTATAGACCTGAAAAACAGGCGAAAGTGCAGAAAATAAAAAATCCGCCCTGCCATCTTGCAGAAATGCAAGACCGCAGGGCGGTACAACATACACAATTGTTTGATCTTTCCAGTGCTCTCCGATACAATGGAGACAAGCTGGCTGGGAGAGGAGGAGTGTTTATGGAACCAGTTTTTCTGCCGGGAGACCTGCGGACCCGAATCGTGGATTTGATGAAATACCACAAGATTTCTCAGGCGGATCTGGCCGTGAAAATAGGCGTAACCGAGAGTACCTTAAACCGTTTTCTGACTGGAAAGGTGGAAAAGCTGGGCCATGAGCAAGTCCTCCGCCTGGCCCGGACCTTCCAGGTATCCACCGACTTTTTGCTGGGGCTGACGGAGATCCCAGACCGCAAGAACTATGAGATTTCCGAACTGGGATTGTCCTTGGGGGCGGTTAAAAATTTGTAACTGGGCAAGGTGCAGCCGGATGTGGCCAATCGGCTGTTGGAAAGCCCCCGCTTTGCGGAAGTGACCTATCTGATCGGCCAATATCTGGACGACACGTTGGCAGAGAATATGCGCTTCAAAACCAGGTGATGACCACCCTCCGCTCCATGCTGATGGGAGCTGTGCGAACCGATGGCGCCGTGCCGGCTGCCAGAGAGGTAAACCGCCTGAAAGTGCCGCCCTATCAGGCCGACTTGACCACCATTCAAAACCAGTTTATAGAGGCGGTGCGGGAAGTCAAGCAAAGCGTCACATACAGATGAAGAACCAGACCAATGAGCAGCTGTGCGCCTTGGCTCAAAAGGGGGGCATCGGGGCTTGTAGTCTGCTGGTGGAGCAGAACTTGGGGTTTCTCCGCAAGACCGCCGGAGAACTTTACCGAAGCATAAACCTTGCCCAAAGTGATCTCTGCGTGGACTGCGAAGATTTGGTTCAGGAGGGTAGCATCGGCCTGTTGAGCGCCGCTGTGGGGGGTGAAACTGCACGGGGCATAAAGTTTCTGACCTATACGGCCCCTGCCATCCGCAACGCCATGACCGATTTCATCCGGGCGAAATTTGCCCAGTTTGAGCAAAAAGTAGTGCATGGTGAAAACGAACTGGGCATTCAGATCATCCGTCTGGAAGAGGTGCGGAGCGAGGAAGAACAGGCTTAACGTATCGAGGCCATCTCTCATCCTCTGGTACATTCTCCAGAGGAAATTTACATCAAGCAGGAGGAACTTTCCGATCTGTATCAAGCCCTTGGGAAGTTCTCTGCCAGAGAGCAGACTTATCTTCTGTACCGGTTTGGTTTTGCGGATGATACATTCCGCCCTCTACTTGGGACGGCACTGCATTTTCACCTCAGTGAGAGGCGGGCAAAGCGCACCGAGGCACAGGCACTGGACAACCTATGGCTGGAGCTGCCATGGTGGTATTAGTGCATTTCGCTGCGGGGGACGGGAGTTGATGTACCTTTGCCTCCTTTTCAGGTTAGGCGGATTTTGCCCTATGAGCAAATCCTGATTTCGTCCGTGACCGTACAAAATCCGCCTAACCTAATACCACCGAGACGTGTCTGTCTACCGGCCATCTGCACAGGTTTGAGATGCCGCAGTCAACCCCTTCCCGGTGTCGCTGGAAGCAAAAGTATAACACACTAGACTTTCCGAGGGAAAGTCGTGTGCCAACAGGGGTGCTACTCGCCCCTGTTGGAGACACAGAGCCAAAGGAGGTTCCCTTTTGGATACCCCTTGTTTTCGTCATTTGTGTATATACAAGGCATCTCTCAAATCTGGCGGCTTGCCAGAATGTGGATGGTGAGAGAAAATCTCTCCATAACATCGAATAGTAGCCTGAACTATTGGTGGATAAATGTATAAAGCAACTGATGGTGTTCTGGTTCATTTTATTGCGCTGAAGTGGAAAATGAGCAGATAGAAGAATATCTTGCATAAAATATTTTCGATATGTGCTTAATTTTAGAGCGAATTTTGTCAATAAATAGAAAGAATCATTTTGTTTAAACAACTCGCGATATTAGCCATACTTATGTCAAAGTTTTGATTTATTAAAGATTTTTTAAGGAGAAGACCTTGACAATGACTGAAAGATGCGGCACACTTGGACTGACAGAGGGGAACTCTGTCCATTTTTCATGCCCTAAATTAGATACAGGATAATTGCACCTTTCCTATACCGAAAAAGCACTTTTTATATATTATTCTACCTCAAAGGATGATATATCGACAATTAAACACACAACACGATAGATAAAAAAGGGAGAGAGACATTTGAAAAACTTAAAATTAAAGTGGAAACTATTGGTTTCGTATGGAGTTATTTTGCTGCTTTTGCTGGTACTAGGCATTACCTCTATTTCCGTTGTCAATATGATGTCAAAGAAAAGCATAGAGTATGCAGAAGAAATTGTTCCTGTAGTTGAGGAGATTGGATTAGCCAGAAGAAACATGATATCCGTCAGACGGTATTTGTTAAATGCCATTATTGCGAACGATCAGGAAGATTACCAAAGAGTAGTAGATTCCATGAATACGGACAGGGATGCCCTGTATGCCGGCCTGGATGCCATTGAACAATTAGATCCTGCGTACTCTTCTGCTGTTAATGCTGTCCGGGAAAAGCTGAAGAGTGTTGCGGAATATAATACGCAGATCATGGAGTTATCTAAGGATTTCGGAAATGTTGATTCCATCTATCAGGCGTATGATATTTACTTAAACGAATACGCACCTGTTTTTACAGAGGCAGCTGACATGATGCAGGCACTGAATACTCAGATTGATCAGAATGTAAGCGCACAAGAAATGATGGTTAAGGATGTTAGGCGCATAGCGATTGCAATTGTAATTATTATTTTTACAATAGCGGTGGTTGCTGTGGTTGTATTTACAGTACTTATGCTCCGCTACATTATGATTCCGACACGCAAATTGTTAGAGGGCGCAGACGCCCTTGCAAGGGGAGATTTCCAAAACGCCTCTGTCGATTATCCCTCTAAAGATGAGTTTGGCACCCTTGCCAATGAAATTACCTCCGTCATGAACCGAATTGTGTTTATCACAAAGGATTTGCAGGACGGCTTGCGAGCGGTGGGGGAAGGCCGCTTTGATGCAAGAAGCTCTGATGATAGTCAATATGAAGGTGAATATCATTATCTGCGGGATTCTGTATACCATTTGATCCATATGCTGAATAATATTATGTGTCAGATCCACGCAGCATCCAGTGAAGTATCCAGCAGCGCAGAACAAATTGCAAATGGGGCGCAGGCACTTAGCCAGGGCTCCACAGAACAGGCATCCAGTGTGCAGGAATTGGCCGCAACGCTGTCTGATATTTCCTATCAGGTAAATGAAAACACGCAGCTGGTTGATGAGACTGAAAAGAAAGTCCGGGAAACCGTTGAGGAAGTTACGCTTGGTACAGATAGAATGCGGCAGATGCTGACTGCAATGCAGAATATCGGCACTACTTCATCAGAAATCAGCAAAATTATCAAGAACATTGAGGATATTGCGTTCCAAACCAATATCCTTGCCTTGAACGCAGCGGTCGAGGCGGCACGAGCCGGCAACGCAGGCAAAGGTTTTGCGGTTGTGGCTGACGAGGTTCGCAGACTGGCCGCAAATACGGCAGAGGCTTCCAAGAATACCGGTGAATTGATCTCCAAGGCATTGCAGGCTGTTGAGCAAGGAAAATCCATTGCGGATGAAACGGCTGCCTCTCTGGAGCGTGTAAACAGTATCATTGAACAGTTGGCCGCCCAGGCTGGCAAAGTTGCCAGCAACTCTCAGGCCCAGGACAACGCCATTCAGCAAATCTCTGAAGGGGTGGAGCAAATTTCTGCTGTGGTACAAAACAATTCTGCCACAGCGGAAGAAAGTGCCGCAGCCAGCGAAGAATTGTCCAGTCAGGCTCATATCCTTAAGGAATTGGTTTCCAGATTTAATATTACCTGTGACAGAACAGTACAGCAAGAAGTTGAGAGTGCGGCAATTCCTGCACAGGCCCCTGAAAGTGTCAGCAGTAAATATTGAGACTGGTTGCTGAAGGGGGAAAAATATGAATCCGTAAGCGCAACAAGAAGATATTGCCAAAAAGTTCTCCAAACTAAACGCCAGTCAATTAGAGGCTCTTGAAAGTTACCTTATAGAACTGGAAGGAGAAACCGCTGACCAGCAGCAGAGCGTTGACAAGTACCTTACATTTTGGTGCGGAGAACAGTTGTATGGCATTGGAATTAGTCAGGTAAATCAGATTATACAGATGGTCAAAATTACGCCATTGCCAGATTTCCCACTTATATGAAAGGAGTTATCTCCATCCGTGGCGAGATGGTTCCTGTGATGGATCTGCGGCTACGACTTGGAAAAGAGAGCATTTCTTACGATGACCGTACTTGCATTATTGTAATCCGTCAGGACAATTGTTCTTTCGGACTAATCGTAGATGCTGTAAACGATGTGGAAACGATACCTGAGAAGAAGATTTTCCTACCGCCCAATCGTATACAAAATAACGCAAATTATCTTACAGGCATTGCACAGGGCGAACACGTCACATTGCAGGAGTTTTCAATGCCTCCACTGAGCGCCGTTTGGATGAGCTGGAAGCCACCAAAGAAAAGCTGAAGCTGAGTATCATCAAGAAAGAGATGAAAAAGCCTCAGTTCACCAGAGAGCAGATTCAATTCTACATCCTCCAGTACCGTAAAGTGGACACCAATACTTTGGACGGGCGCAGACGGCTGATCGATGGTTTTGTTAACAGCGTGGTGGTCTATGATGACTATATTCTCCTGACCTTCAACTACAAGGAGGGTACAGAGCGGATCACCTTTGAGCAGATCGAGCGTTCGGATTTATCATCCCTCAAGGGACCAGTGCTAGTATCATTTTTGATGGTACTCAGCATTTTATTTTTGCCTTATTGCAATGTATTTTGCAATAAATCATCACGCTAATACCCTCTATATCCATATGGATTGTTTTTTTCTTATCGTTTCCACAATAAACGCACAGCTCTTAATCCCATATTGGTAAGCAAAATGTTAGCGACCGTCAGCGATTTTTCAGCAAATTATCTTTATAATCTAATCTCGACGAGGTTTCAGAAAAAATTTTTCGAACATTTGGCAGTGCACCTCCCAAATAAACTCTATTCAAATAACAGAATAGTTTTGGCATGAACACCCATTCGTGACAATGTACGATATTGTTATTTTCTATCAAATGGAAACGGAGGAGAAAACCGTTACGCGCCGCCGAATGTGCATAAACCGGCTGATAGCGGGCATGATAACAGCAAACAAACAAAGGAGGCCAAATCCATGAATCACGCTCAATGTAACAAAGCGATCCGCTGCACTGTTTCTCAGTGCGCAAATCACTGTGACAGCGCGGAATACTGTGCACTGGACTGCATCACGGTAGGCACGCATGAGGCAAACCCGACAGTCGACCAGTGCACCGACTGTAAGTCCTTCCAGCGTAAATGCTGATGTGACAAAAGACGAGGAGGAGCCTGCTTTGGAAGGTGTCCTCCTCGTCTGCTTTTGAGTGTCAGTCGCATATTGACAGATTCCTGCCGAATAGATATACTAACACAGTAGGTTCCCTTTCCCGGAAGCGGTGCTGACGGGCAAGCATCTACGAAATTTATATGATCTGCTGTCAAAGATAAGGTCTGCGATGAAAGAACCGGAATGAGGTCATTTTGCGTCCTGCATCGTTTTGCAGGGCGCATTTTTTGCAAAAAAGGGGAGATTTTATGCAAAAGCGCATTGCCATTTTGGGAATCGTCGTTTCCGATCGGGAGGCCAGCGCGGAGGTGAATCGTCTGCTGCATGAGTATGGCGAACACATTATTGGGCGCATGGGTATCCCGCGCGAGGGGTGTTCGATCATCACAGTCGTGATGGAAGGAGCTAATGATACCATCAATGCGCTGTCCGGCAAGCTCGGACGTTTGAAGAATGTGCAGGTCAAATCCATGGTGGCGAAGTAAGGAGTAGAAAAGTATGAAACGATTTTTGGCAGGTTTGTTGGCGGTAGCGGCGTCGTTTTCGCTGCTCGCAGGCTGTGGGCAGCGGAACAATGCAGCAGACAGCCAGGAGCAGCAGACGCAGCAGTCTGCGGTGGAGCCGGGTTATGAAGAGGGGCTGACCACGCGTGTGGCTGCGCTCAAAGGCCCGACTGCAATGGGACTGGTATGCCTGATGAGCGAAAACGAGGGAGAGGATGCGCATTATTCGTTCGACCTGTACACCTCGGGCGACGAGATTGTGCCGCTGATTGGCAAGGGGGAAGTGGATGTCGCCCTGATTCCGACCAATCTGGCCGCGACGCTCTATCAAAAGACCGAAGGTGGTGTGCAGGTGCTGGACGTTAACGCGGGCAACGTGCTGTATGTGGTTTCGCATGATGAGACCCTCACTGACCTCAGAGGACTGAAAGGCAAGACCGTTTATATGACCGGTAAGGGTACTTCGCCGGACTGGACGCTGCAATATCTGCTCGGTAAAGCGGGCATGAGCGAGAGCGATCTGACCATCGAGTTCAAGGCTGAGGCGACCGAGGTGGTTTCCGCACTGGCGCAGGATGCGACCGCAGTCGGTATCTTGCCACAGCCGTTTGCTACGGTGGCAATGCTGCAGGATCAGGAGCTTTCGATGAATTTCCCGCTGGAGAATGCTTGGAAGGAATATAGCCCGGACGGCAGCGGTATTGCAACCGGCGTGACCGTGGTGCGCACAGAATTTGCCAAGGAGCATCCGGCAGCGGTTGCGCAGTTTGTGCAGGATCATCAGGCATCGGTTGCGGCGGCGGAGGAAAATCCGGCGGATGCGGCGGCGCTGGTTGAACAATACGGTATCGTCAAGGCGGCGGTCGCGCAGCAGGTGATTGAGCGCTTTAATCCTATGGTGGCAACGACCGGTGAGGATATGAAAACATGGGTTTCCGGTTATCTGGAAATGCTGTACGAGGTAGCGCCGGACACGGTGGGAGGAAAGCTGCCCGATGAAGGCTTCTACTATCTGGGATAAACGCTGGGTTCGCTTTATTGCGGCAGCGGCGTTCTGGTTAGGGCTGTGGCAGGCGGTTGCGCTTGCCCTGCCCAAGCTGTTGTTTGCAGGCCCTGCACAAACTGTGCAGAGCCTGCTTTCTATGATTAGCACCGTGGATTTCTGGCTTTCGATAGGGTATTCCGTTGGGAAAATCGCCGGTGGCTTTGCACTGGCGTTTGCGCTGGGATGCCTGCTTGCAATTCTGGCGCATTGCGCGGCGCTCGTGCGTGTGCTGCTGGAGCCTGCGGTACAGATCATGAAAAGTGTGCCGGTGGCTTGCTTCGTCGTGGTGGCACTCATTTGGGTACGGTCGGCTTGGATCTCAGTTTTGACGGCGTTTTTTGTTGTGTTTCCCGTCGTGTACATCAATTTGCAGCAGGGCCTTGCTGATGTGGACGCAAAAATGCTGGAAATGGCGCATGTGTTTGGCCTGTCTGGCGGCAAGCGATTTCGCGCAGTATATCTTCCTGCGGTGGTGCCGTATTTGCTGGGCGCGTGTCGCGTTTCGGTTGGTATGTCACTCAAGGCGGGGGTTGCGGGCGAAATCATCGGACTGCCTCGTTGGTCGATTGGGGAGCAGCTCTACCTATCCAAGCTGTACCTCAATACCGCTGATTTGTTCGCTTGGTCGCTGACCATTATTGCACTTAGTTTGCTGCTGGAAAAGCTGCTGGTGCGTGCCGCTGCGGCTTTACAGAAGAAATGGGGAGGCGCCGCATGATCGAATTTCGCGGGGTGAGCAAGTCGTTTGACGGCAAGGCAGTGCTGCACGACCTCGACTGGCGCGTCGCGCCGGGAGAGCAGTGGCAGGTACGCGGCGCGTCCGGTATTGGCAAAACCACATTGCTGCACCTGCTGATGGGACTGGAAACACCGGACAGGGGCTGCATCACGGGCAGGGAAGGGCTGCGGTTTCTGCCTGTGTTTCAGGAGGACCGTCTGGTAGAGCATTGGAACGCGGTCGGCAATGTGTCGCTGGTGTGCGCGGATGCTGCGCGCGTGCGCACGCTCCTGCGCGCGTTGCTGCCCGAGGATGCGCTTGACCAGCCGGTGCGGACGCTGTCCGGCGGGATGCGTCGCCGCGTCGCGTTGGCGCGCGCATTGGCTGCGGAAGGCGATGTGCTCGTGCTGGATGAGCCGTTTGCAGGTCTGGACGCGGAGACCGAGCGGCAGGCGGCGGAGGTTATTGCCGCCCATCGGGCAGGCAGGACGCTGGTTCTGGTGTCGCACGGCAGCGAGACGCTGCTGCAAGGCTTTCACACGCTGTCGCTGAACGAATAATAAGCAAGGTCGTCCTTTGTGGACGGCCTTGCTGCATATGGTTGCCAAAAAAGGACAAAGTATGATAAGATAGTCTGCGTAAAGGTTGTGATATAACATGCAAAAGGGAGAAGCGGCAAAGCTTAAGCTGCTGCTCAGCGGCATTTCTGCGCGACTGACTAAAAACCGGGATTTCTTTGTGCAGGCGGTCGGTGTCTTTACTTCAGGGAAGAAAAAGTTTGAAGCCAAGCTCACGCGCGACGGCGAGGATTACCGTTTGCGCTTTCAGGGCGCGGAACGAACGGTGAACGCAGACAATTTCTGCGCGTTTTTTGTCGAACAGGCGGAGAAATTCGATGAAGCGGTATTGACTTATACCGAGCGCGGCTCGGTGGTAACGCTTTCGGTTACGCCGCGCGGCGTGCAGATGAAGCAGGCAGAGCGGCAGGCGACGGCGGAGGAGAAAGCGGCGGCCGCCAATCCTTTACTCGATTCGGGGCGGCAATATCTCATCCGCGTCGACCACGCCGCAGCGCTGCTGCGCGAAATCGGTATTCTGACTGCGGATGGCAAACTGAAAAACGATATGATCCGCAAGTACAACCAGATTGACCATTATGTGGAACTGGTCGCGCCCATGTTCGAGCAGGATGACAGTGAGGAGATCGTGCTGCTCGACTGTGCCTGCGGCAAGTCCTATCTCAGCTTTGTCATGAACTATTATCTGCATGAGGTGTTGCGCCGTCGGTGCCGCGTGATCGGTGTGGACATCAATGCGCACGTCGTTGACGAGAGTCGTGCGATGGCTAAGCGGCTGGGATACCATAATATGGTGTTCCAGTGCGCCGATCTGCGCACCTATCAGCCGCCAAAGGGTGTGACGGCGGTGATTTCGCTGCACGCTTGCGATATTGCGACCGATCTGGCGCTGGCCACGGCGATTCGCGCTCGTGCGAAGTATATCGCGTGCGTGCCTTGCTGCCATAAGGAGCTGCTCGACCAGTATACGCTGCCGGGACTCGAGCCGTTGACCAAATTCGGCGTATTCAAGGCGCGGTTCAATGACGTGCTGACCGACAGCATGCGCGCACTCAAACTTGAAGCGGAGGGATATAAGGTATCGGTGGTGGAGTACATCTCGCCGCTCGATACGCCGAAAAATCTGCTCATTCGCGCGGTGCGCACCGGACGGGACAATCCGCGTGCCCGGAAAGAATACGATGCGGTGCGGCAGACAGTCGGTACAACCTCGGAGTTGGACCGGCGCTGCGCCGAAATGGATGCCGAGTTCTTTGTTACGGATGAAGATCTGATTTTGTAACACCAAGATTGCCTCTGAATAGACTGGTAATGAAGTCTCTTCAATCAATATTTGGAGGTAATCTACATGGCTGATAAAGTCTGCTGTCCCGGTCCGATCTGCGGCAGTAATAATAATAACGGCTCCGCCGGCGGTTTCCGCGAGGCGGTCTGCGTTCACACCAAAAAGGTTTACGATTCCTGCCGCAGCAAAGAGTGTCTGCGCGACATCCGCGTGTATCTGTGCCGTGATGCGCAGGAACTGCTTAATGCCGGCGGCATCGCTTCGGTCAAACCGCGCGCAGCTGAACTGCTGTGTGTGAAGATCGACGTGGAACACGTTCAGTTTAAACGCGGATAGTGCGGTTACCACATCGCGGCGGACGAAGGCGGAAGCAGCGGATAAATTTGCAAATGCAAATTGCCTGGAGAATTTGCGGTGACGCGTTCTGTTTTTGTGTAGACGATTTTGTCAATGACGGTTTTGAGCAGGCGGTTCTGCTCACGGGCGCTGGCGGCCTGCTCATAGGCATCGAGGACATGGCGCAGGCGGGGCGCAAAGGCTTGGCGGCGCTCGTTTTCGGTTTCCAGAT
Organism: Candidatus Agathobaculum pullicola; assembly: GCF_052117205.1. Lineage (NCBI taxonomy): Bacteria > Bacillati > Bacillota > Clostridia > Eubacteriales > Butyricicoccaceae > Agathobaculum > Candidatus Agathobaculum pullicola. The sequence goes on from NZ_JBQKJP010000008.1 coordinate 58,834, forward strand.
GCTCCAGCTCGGCCTGTATTTCGCTCTGCTGACGGCAGAGCGAGGCGCGCTCGGCATCGAGCGCGTTTTTGCGCTCGAGGTACAGCGCGGGGGTATACACTCCAGTCTCGACCAGCTCAAAAGCGCGGCTCATGCGGGTGTCCAGCTCGGACAGGCGTTTCTCCAGCAGACGGAGCGAAGCGCGCAGCGGCGCGGTTTCGTTCTGACAGGGAAGAGGGCTGTCGCCAGCAGAATAGCCGGCCAGCCACAGGCGCAGCGTGTCAAGCACCATGCGCTCGATTTCGTCATAGCGGTGCGAAATGGTTGGGCAGGCCGAGCGGGAAATGCAGAAAATCAGTGGCTCGCGCGGGACGGTCTGCCGGTTGGAGATGCAGTTGCGCTGCATTTTGCGTCCGCATACGCCGCAGACGATCAGGCCGGTGAAGGCGTTTTTCTGCCCCTTTCCGGCAGGGACCGGGGGCGCGGGGTGGCTTGCAAGAATTTCCTGTGCGCGGCGCCAGTCCTCACGGGAGACAAGAGCTTGGTGCCGCCCTTCGTATAACTGCACGTCTTTGGCAGTCAGGCGAACGACCTTCAAACGGCCGTCGACCACCTCTTTGCGGGTTGGGCGGCGGGTACTGGTGGTGTAGCCCGCATAGTGCGGATTGCGCAGCAGAAGGGACACGCGGCGGTCGGTCCATGGATTGCGCGCGCCGGGCGGCGGGGGCATCAGTCGGTTGAGCCGTTTTTTGATTTGCGAGATGCACACATCTTCCTGTACGAACCAGTGAAATATGTTTTGTACGATGGGAGCGGTTTGTGGGTCGGGCGCAAGTGAGCCGCCCTTTTCGCCCTTGAGCTTGATTTTTTTGTAGCCGAAAGGCGGTTGTCCGGCGGTGTATTTTCCCTCGCGCCGCGCAGCCTGCACACCGGCGTTCAGACGGCGGCGGATGGTTTTGTATTCACGGCGGGACATGAAAAGCCCAAATTCAAAATACTCCTCGTCGTATTCGTTATTGGGGTCAAATGTTTTAAACGGTGTGATGATGCGCGTTTCCGAGTATTTGAAGGCGCGTGCGACAATGCCTTGGTCAATGCTGTCGCCGCGCGCCAGACGTTCGATTTCCATGACGATAACGCCGCGCCATTGTCCGGCTTCCACTTCTTGCAGCAGCCGCTGCATCTGTGGACGTGCGGCAATCGTATCGCCCGAAACGATCTCTTCATAAATCGCCCCGATCGGTAGTCCGCGTGCGTCGGCCAGTTCGGTGAGCGTGCGGCGGTGGCGGGCGAGTGTGTCGCCTTCACCCCGCGCTTCCGCTTCGAGGTCTTGACGGGATTTACGCAGATAGATACAATATTGTGTGGACATGGAATCAGCTCCTTGCGGGGATTTACTAACATCCTATCGGCGGCGTGTGTAAAAAATGACATGCCGGAGCCTCGCGCTTGCATAGGATACGGCGAAGGAGGCGGTCTGCATGGCTGTTGCTGCGACCTATCACTATGCGCACGGTACGGTTTCCGTTTGCGACGACGCTTATCGTGACATTTCGCTCGAAGAACAAAAGCGCCGCGAAGAGCATATGTGGCGCGCGGCGCATGAAATTGTGCTGGATGCACAAAGCGAGCGGAAGAAACCGGAAAAATAAAACAGGAGCTGGAAAAGTTTTTTCCGCGTCAAAATCCGTCAAATTGGGTTTGTTCTTTTTGTTCAGTTTTTTCTCTTTTCATACTACATGTGGTGTGCTATAATGAGAACCTACACTAAATAGCATGAGTGAGGAAATAATAATGGTTAGAGTAATTAAAAAAGATAATACAAAAGAGGCATTTAACATTCAAAAAGTGGTGATTGCGGTCAATAAGTCTGCAAACCGTGTGCTGTATACGTTTACCGAGGAGGAGTTGCGGGCGATCTGCGACCATGTGGAGGGCTATATCCGCGACCACGGCATGAGCGAGGTACAGATTTGGCAGATGCACAACATTGTCGAGGCTGCGCTCGAAGCCGTGCGCCCCGAGGTCGCCAAGAGCTACCGCGACTATCGCAACTACAAGCAGGATTTTGTCGGCATGCTGGACAGCGTGTACAAAAAGAGTCAGTCGATTATGTACATCGGTGACAAGGAGAATTCCAATACGGACTCTGCGCTCGTATCCACCAAGCGCAGCCTGATTTTTAACCAGCTCAACAAGGAGCTGTATCAGAAGTTCTTCATGAACACAGAGGAGTTGCAGGCCTGCCGCGACGGCTATATCTATGTGCATGATATGTCCGCACGCCGCGACACGATGAACTGCTGCCTGTTTGATGTACAGCATGTACTAAAAGATGGCTTTGAGATGGGAAATCTGTGGTATAATGAGCCTAAGACACTCAATGTTGCCTTTGACGTCATCGGTGATATCGTGCTGTCTGCGGCCAGCCAGCAGTACGGCGGCTTTACGGTGCCGTCGGTCGATCTGCTGCTCGAGCCGTACGCTGAACGCAGCTACAAAATGCTGACCGAAAAATACAGCCGTCTGGGTCTGGATGCCGAAACGGTTGAAAAAGAGGTTATGGCTGACATTCTTAACGACTTTGAGCAAGGCTTCCAGGGCTGGGAGTACAAGTTTAACACGGTTGCGTCCAGCCGCGGCGACTATCCGTTCATCACTATGACCATGGGCACCGGTACAGGCCGCTTCGCAAAGCTCGCCTCCATCACGATGCTGAATGTGCGCCGCAAGGGGCAGGGCAAGAAAGGCCAGAAAAAGCCCGTGCTGTTCCCCAAGATTGTGTTTCTGTATGATGAAAACCTGCATGGACCGGGCAAGGAACTCGAGGACGTTTTCGAGGCGGGCATCGAGTGCTCGTCCAAGGCGATGTATCCGGACTGGCTCAGCCTCACCGGCGAGGGCTATGTGCCTTCGATGTACAAAAAATACGGCGAAATCATCAGTCCGATGGGCTGCCGTGCGTTTCTGTCCCCGTGGTATGAGCGCGGCGGGATGAAGCCTGCGGATGAGGAGGACAAGCCGGTCTTTATTGGCCGGTGGAATATCGGCGCAGTGTCGCTGCACCTGCCGATGATTTATGCCAAGGCACAGCAGGAAAACCGTGATTTCCACGAGGTGCTCGACTATTACCTCGAGCTGATTCGCCGCCTGCACATTCGCACCTATGCGTACCTTGGTGAGATGCGCGCGTCCACCAATCCGCTGGCGTATTGCGAGGGCGGCTTCTACGGCGGTCATCTCAAGCCGTCGGACAAGATTAAGCCCATTATGAAAACTGCGACCGCGTCGTTCGGCATTACGGCGCTCAACGAATTGCAGGAGCTGTATAACGGCAAGTCGCTCGTTGAGGACGGGCAGTTTGCAATCGATACGCTCGAATACATCAACCAGAAGGTCAGCCAATTTAAGGAAGAGGACGGCAATCTGTACGCCATCTACGGCACGCCCGCGGAAAGTCTGTGCGGTTTGCAGGTTGAGCAGTTCCGCCGCAAGTACGGCATCGTTGAGGGTGTATCCGACCGCCCGTATGTTTCCAATAGCTTCCACTGCCATGTTACCGAGGACCTGACTCCCATTGAAAAGCAGGATTTGGAAGGACGGTTCTGGAATTTGTGCAACGGCGGCAAGATTCAGTATGTCAAGTACCCCATCGACTACAATCTGGAGGCCATTCGGTCGCTGGTGCGTCGCGCGATGCGCAAGGGCTTTTACGAAGGCGTCAATCTGTCTTTGTCGTACTGCGATGACTGCGGCCATGAGGAGCTGTCAATGGACGTTTGTCCCAAGTGCGGCAGCCGCAATCTTACCAAGATTGACCGCATGAACGGCTATCTGTCCTACTCGCGCGTCAAGGGAGACACGCGTCTGAACGATGCTAAGATGGCAGAAATCGCAGAAAGGAAAAGCATGTGATGCGCTATCACAACATAACCAAAGACGATATGCTCAACGGGGAGGGACTGCGCGTCGTGCTGTGGGTAGCCGGCTGCGGACATGCCTGTCCGGGTTGTCATAATCCCGTGACATGGGATGCGGACGGCGGCCTGCCTTTTGACAGCGACGCGGAGGACGAGCTGTTTGCGGAGCTTGGCAAGGATTATGTATCGGGTGTGACACTGTCGGGTGGCGACCCGCTGTTTCCAGCCAACCGTGCAGATGTGGGCGTGTTGTGCGCCCGGATTCGGCAGCGCTTTCCGGGCAAGACCATCTGGCTGTATACCGGCTATCTATGGGAGGAAATTCAGGATCTGCCATTGCTGGAAAATGTGGATGTGGTCGTGGACGGACGGTTTGTACAGGCGCAGGCAGATTCCCAACTGCATTGGCGCGGCAGCGCCAACCAGAGGGTAATCGATGTTGGGCGCACCCGTGCATCAAATAAAGTTGTTTTGGTGTAGGAGTATGGATAAGGAAGGCGAAAATATCATGCAAAAGGTTGCAAAATTTTACAAGGTATCGGAACAGCAGTTTCTCACGGATTGGTGCAATGCAACGGGCAGCAGCGTAAGCGAGGCAAAAGCGGTCTATCAGAAGATTCGTCTGCCTCGCCGGGCGACAGTCGGCTCCGCGGGATATGATTTTTTCGCACCTGAAGCGTTTTCGCTGATTCCGCATGAAACCATTTTGATTCCGACCGGCATCCGTGCTGAAATTGCGGACGGATGGGTGCTGCAACTCTATCCGCGTTCCGGACTGGGATTTAAATACAGCCTACAAATGGACAACACGGTTGGCATCATTGACAGTGATTACTTCAATGCCAAAAATGAGGGCCATATTTTTATCAAGATGACCAACCAGAACCGTCAGGGCAAAAATCTTGCGGTCGCTGCGGGAGAGGGCTTTGCGCAGGGTATCTTCTTGCCCTTTGGCATTACGGAGGATGATGATGCAGACGGATGCCGTGAGGGCGGCTTCGGCAGCACAACAAAATAAGGGAAAGGTAGGATAGGGGAGACTTTCATGAAAAAAACACATCTGTCACGGATTGGGAAAACCGTTGGCTGCGTCGCTTTGGCAGGCTGTTTGCTGTTTGGCAGCTCAGTTCCCGCATATGCGGTATCTCCGCTATATGGTATGGATGCAGTCGTGCGCGCTGCGCGTGCGGCAGAGCCGGGCGAATATTTGTATACGCAGCTCAACGAAAACGAGAAGGCGGTCTATAATGCCATTATAGATCAGATTGAAGAGTTGACTCGCAGTGATACGGATCCGTCGGGTGTGCAGGTGACCATTCCCAAAGACTCCGGATATTCATTGACAGGCAAACCTGTTTTTGCTGTGTTTCGTGACCATCCTGAATTTTTCTGGGTGGACAGTTCAAAACTGGTCTGGGCAGAAGGAAATCCTAAAATAGATACGGATGGCAATGAAGTCTATGTGCTGTCTTGCAAAACCCCCGGTGAATCCTTTTACTATGATGGGTTTACCACGGGAAATTTGCAGGATTATCGGGATAGGCTGAACGATAAAGTTGATGAAATCAAGCAAAATGTGCCTTCTACGGCGCTTGACCAGCTTGCAGTGCTCAAATATCTCAACGATTGGATGGCACAAAATAATGTGTATAATGCACAGGGTCTTGGCGCCGACAATTTTTCCCGTTGCGCAGCCAGCGGTCTTTTGAGCGATAACAACGCAGACACCACAGAAGATGACCCGGTTTGCTATGGTTATGCGACAGCCATGAAAGTGCTGCTCGATGCTTTTGGCATGGAAAATGCCTACATCGAGGGTTGGGCTTATAATACCAATAATCAGCCCAGTGGTGAGCAGCATGCGTGGAATTATGTAAAACTCGACGACGGTAGTGGTCAGGAACAATGGTATGCGCTTGACCCGACTTGGGATGATCCCAGCGTTTCCACGCTTCCGGCGCGTCAGGTCTATTTCCTTGTTGGCGCGAACACAGAGACCGAAAAGAATCTGCCGGGTTTTGAGATCTTTGGGAAAAACCATGATTCCTCGACTGCGAAGTCTCCGGCCTATAAGGAGCATAAATTTACATATCCGACGTTGGCTACCGATGCACGCGACCCCAGTGCAAGCGGCGATGTGATGGTGTATAAAGGTGATGGAAGCACCACGGCATACGGTACGTTGGATGCGGCCATGCAGAATGCCGAATTGGGCGATAAAGTGATTTTGCAAAATGCTGTGCAGGTGGACAGCACCATCACGCTAAAGGATGGCGTTACGCTTGAGCTCAATGGACAGACTGGCAGCAACGTTTCCGCTCCTTGCGCAATTACGGGAACAGCATCGCCGGTTTTTCGGATCGAGGCGGGGGATTCGGCTTCGATTATCAATTCGGGACGGTTTACAGCTGTAAAGCTGAGTGGCAGCGATACAAAGGTGGTTGAAAACAATGGTGCTCTGACGCTGGGAGGCAATGTGCAGTTTGCCAGCACCACATCGCCGATAGGCGGCTCTTCCATTATTGCGGGCAACACGCCGCTCAAGGCGCCTCATGTGCGCTATGTTGCCAGCGGAAAATTTGCAACCGCTTATCTGGTTGCCGAGCCGGCAGCTCCGGCAGCGGGCAGCTTTGCCGCGCAGGATGGCAACACCGTGCAGGATTTGCTGGACGGACTGCTGCAGCCCTCCGTGCAGATACAGTATTATGTTAACAGCAGCAACCTGACGAATGTCCCTGCCGGAGAATACAGCCTGAACTGGCAACCGAAGCAGTCGCCCAATGGCGGCAGCGCAATCCAGCTCACTGACCTGCTGGAAAACGGCACCTATCTCTTGGAAGCAGAGGCGTTTGACTATACCATTCCGTACGAGGTAGAAGTCAGCGGTTTGGCGGTCGCACCGCAGGAAATCGATTCGGTGTCTGTAAGCGGTCTGGACGTGCCGATTGGCGGACAGGCGCTGGACACCACGGTAGTGGTGGAAACAGCCGGCGTTTCGGCTTCGGGCGTGAGTTGGGAGCCGGATGGCAGCGGCACGGCAACGTTTGACACGGTCTATACCGCAGTGCTGACCCTGACGGCAGAATCCGGCTATGCTTTTGCTTCGGATGTTTCGGTCGAAGTCAATGGGCAGTCGGCGCAGGTCAATGCGCAGCCGGACGGCACGCTGTCCGTGCGCATTGCGTTCCCTGCGACGGCTTCTCAGACCATTCATCTGCAATCCGTCACAGCACCTGCGCCTATTTCCGCAGCCAATGGCACGGCGCTGGACGCTTTGCCGCTGCCTTCTCAGGTCGATATCGTGACCGATGACGGACAGACCCGTAAGGCCGATGTTGTATGGACGCGTGTTCCGACCGATGGCACCAGCTATCAGCCGGAGTTAGCCACCGAACAAACCTTCCGTCTGCAAGGGACGGTCATATTGCCGGGCGGTGTGGAAGCGGGCGATATTCCGCTTACGGTTAAGATTGACGTGACCGTTGTCGCGGCACCCTCAGTGGCGCACACCGCTGCGCCTACGGCACAGCCTGCCACTGGACGGTATGAAACAAATCAGACAGTGGTATTGACATCTGCAACTCCTGATGCCGTCATCTATTACACGCTTGACGGCAGTGAGCCGTCTGCGGAAACCGGCATCCGGTATACCGCGCCCATCGAAGTCAACGGCGTTGCAGGACAATCGGTGAAAACACGCATCAGAGCAATTGCGGTTGCAGCGGGGCTTCTGGACAGCGCGGTAATTGAGATAGATTATGAAATTGTTCTGCCCGGGACTGAGAGTGACGGTTCCACCGGCGGAACATCTTCGGATGACAGCAGCTCTTCCTCCGGCAGCAGTTCTTCTTCTGGCAGTAGCTCTTCCTCCGGCAATAGAACGGAAACCGTAACCCATCCGGACGGCTCGACCACCACTACCGTCACGAAAACGGATGGTTCTACGACCCAGACAACCAGGCATCCGGATGGATCGCAGTCGGTCGTAGAGATCACAAAGGATGGCACTACAACAACAACGGAAACCGATGCGGCAGGCAATAAGACCGAGACCGTGCAGACCCCTATTGGGGAGACAACTACTACGGTGGTTAACAAGGATGGATCGGGCTCTGTGACGGTTACGAAAGCGGATGGGCAGATATCCGGTAAAGTCACCCTGACCGGCAATAGTACTACGGATGCGGTGCAAAACGGCGGCATGGTTGCATTGCCTATGCCCGCGGTTTCGACAACTGCGGACCGTGGGATCGCGCCTGTCGTGACGGTGGATCTTCCGGATAACAACGCAATCAAGGTGGAGATTCCTGTCAAGGATGCAACGACGGGGACAGTAGCGGTTCTTGTTAAGGGAGACGGCAGCGAACAGGTAATGATGCGGTCGCAGCTTACAGAAAACGGCATTGCGGTTACCATAATGGATGGTGATACCATCCGGATTGTGGATAATACCAAGCGATATACAGATGTACCCACAAGCCATTGGGGCGCGGATGCGATTAACTATACGACCAGCCGGGAAATTTTCTCCGGCACTGGAGCGACAACCTTTTCCCCAGAGGAAGCGATGAATCGCGCCATGATTGTTACGGTTTTGGCGCGTCTGGACGGTGTGGATACATCGGTTGGTGTAAACTGGTATAATGCAGGTCGTCAGTGGGCCATGCAGAACGGCATTTCGGATGGTTCTGACATGCAGTCACTCTTGACACGGGAACAGCTGGCGGCCATGCTGTATCGCTATGCGGGCAGTCCGTCTACTACCGGCGCGTTGGATGCGTATGTCGACAGCGCACAGGTCAGCGCTTATGCGCGGCAGGCGATGATTTGGGCCGTACAGAAGGGGCTGCTGACCGGCACGACAAGTACTACTCTGGAACCGCAGGGGCAGGCAACACGTGTGCAGGTTGCAGCAATTTTGCAGCGGTTTGTCCAGTCTATGGCATAACCGTCAAGTAATAAATGTTCCTGTATGAAAAAATGTTGAACTCCCGATGGGTTTTACCCATCGGGAGTTTTTGCGTATTAAAATTGGCCACTGAAAAATAAGAAAATACTTTTCGCAGGGGTATGGAAACAAGGTGTTTGCTGCAAGTTTGCCTGAACAGTACATATGAGTTATTCTGATGAATAGAATTCTTTTGGATTACTGTATCAAGAATGTTTTGCCATGAGTCACCATTTTGCGGCACATTGCTTATACTGATGACAGGAGCGTGATGCGCAATGTTTTGTCGTGGTCAGGTCATCGGTCTGGTTTGTCTGTGTCTGGGCGTGGGCCTATTGCTGGGCGGACTGCTCTCGCTGTGCCTGCCGGTTTGGCTGCTTGCGCTGGCGCTGATCGCAGCAGGGTGGTTCCTGCTTCAGTGTTGATGGGAGGTAGACGCTATGATGAAGGTTGTTGTATGGAAGAGTCCGAAATATCTGCGAGGCATTTTGAGCAAGCTGTTTCATATCACCTGAGCGCAAACGGCTGCAAAATGTATATGCGTGGGAGATGGGCGGCATGGCAAAAGGCCGTGCCGTCCGTTTTCCTGTCAGGAAAAATCCAAATTTGCAAATTGTTCACAATTGAACGATTGACAGTATTGACTGTTTTGCGTATGATGATGGTAGCGGAAACACTTGGAAAAAGGAGGAGGATAGCATGATATGGTGGGAGGAACGGTTTCTGTTAGAAGCCGCAAAAATGGAAAAGCTGTATTGGAGCTGCGTCAAAGAAGCGGCAAGCGGATATCATCTGACGCCAAATGAAATTTCTGTGCTGTTGTTTTTGCGGCGATATGCGCCAAAATTGGATACCGCAACCGACATGGTGCAGCAGCTCGGTATATCCAAGGCATTGGTCGCGCGCAGTGTGGATTGCCTGTACCGGCGCGGTTTTGTGCAGGGTGAGCGCGACGGTAACGACAGGCGCGTCGTGCATTTGCATCTATGCGGAGAAGGAATTATGATTGCGCAGCAATTGTATCAGAGCGGTTGTCGCGTGTCGGAGCGGCTTCGTCAGAATGTGACGGAGGAAGAACTGCAGATAGTACATACTATTATGGATAAAATGCAGCGTAATCTGGATGAAATACTCAGAGATATGGAAGGACAGGTGAAAGAATATGATGGAACCGGGCAAAGGTTCTAAAACGCCAAAGCGGCCATTGATTTATTATTATGTGGTGACGCTGCTGGTGTTGATGCTGCTCAATTGGCTGTTGGTACCAATGATGGCACAGCGGCAGGTCATCGAGGTGGGCTATAATGAGTTTGTGTCCATGCTGGATGACGGCAAGGTGCAGACGGTAGCCTACGAACCGTCGGAGAGCCAGATTGTATTTGAGGCAACCGATGAGAACGGTAAGACCGGCATCTACAAGACCGGTATTTTTCCCGATTCAGACTTATACAGCCGATTGGATAAGGCGGATGTGAATTTCGCGGCTGAGATACCGACACAGACTTCACCGATGCTGAGTATTCTGCTCAGCTATGCGCTGCCGATTATTCTTATCGTTGTGGTCGGTCAGTGGCTGAGTAAAAAAATGATGAAGAGCATGGGCGGCAACGCGATGAGCTTCGGCAAGGCGGGAGCGAAAATCTATGCGGAAACCGAAACCGGCAAGACCTTTGCAGATGTAGCCGGACAGGATGAGGCTAAGGAAGCGCTGACCGAAATTGTGGATTTCCTGCACAACCCGAGCAAATATGCTTCCATTGGCGCGAAGTTGCCCAAGGGTGCGCTGTTGGTTGGCCCTCCGGGCACCGGTAAGACGCTGCTGGCAAAGGCGGTTGCCGGTGAGGCACATGTTCCGTTTTTCTCGATTTCCGGCTCGGAATTTGTCGAGATGTTCGTCGGTATGGGTGCGGCAAAGGTGCGTGACCTGTTCAAGCAGGCAAGCGAAAAAGCGCCGTGTATTGTATTCATCGATGAGATTGACACCATTGGTAAAAAGCGCGACGGCGGCGGCATGGGCGGTAACGATGAACGTGAGCAAACGCTCAATCAGCTGCTGACTGAGATGGACGGCTTTGACGGCACCAAGGGGGTAGTCATTCTGGCGGCAACCAACCGTCCGGAATCGCTCGACCCCGCGCTGCTGCGTCCCGGTCGGTTTGACCGGCGTATTCCGGTGCAGTTGCCCGATTTGCAGGGCCGCATGGCTATTTTGAAAGTGCATGCCAAGGATGTTCATATGTCGGGAAACATTGACTTCAATGCAATTGCACGTGCAACCTCTGGTGCATCTGGCGCGGATTTAGCAAACATCATCAACGAAGCGGCGCTGCGTGCAGTGCGGCTGGGACGCAGCGCAGTAGAGCAGGCCGATTTGGAGGAGAGCGTGGAGACGGTTATCGCGGGTGCGCAGCGTAAGAATGCGGTCCTGAGCGCGAAGGAAAAGGAAATTGTGGCTTATCATGAAATCGGACATGCGTTGGTGGCGGCTAAGCAGTCGAATTCGGCGCCGGTGACGAAAATTACAATCATACCGCGAACCTCGGGTGCGCTGGGCTACACCATGCAGGTGGATGAGGGTGAGCATTATTTGATGACACGCGAGGAACTGCTGAATAAGGTAACCACCCTGACCGGCGGGCGCGCAGCGGAGGAACTGATTTTCGGTTCGGTCACCACCGGTGCATCCAATGATATCGAGCAGGCGACCAAACTGACGCGATCGATGATCACGCGGTACGGCATGAGCCGTCGGTTTGATATGGTGGCGCTGGAAACGGTGACCAACCAGTATCTGTCCGGTGATACCTCGCTGGCCTGTTCGGCGCAGACCGCAGCGCAGATCGATGAGGAAGTCGTGCAGACCGTGAAGACCGCGCATGAAAAGGCGGTTGAAATTTTGCAGGAGAATATGGAGGCGCTGCACCGTCTGGCGCATCACCTGCTTGAAAAGGAAACGATTACGGGCGAGGAGTTTATGGATTTGTTGAGCAAGACACAGAACGGATAACAAGGGGAGACGTCCCTGATAAAAAGACAAAGTTGTCGGTGGATTGGTTATTCGGATGGTATCATTACGGTGTCACTCGGCGTGCTGGCTGTGGCTGACAGACTGCCGGTGCGAACATGGCTGGGCGTATACAGCGAGTGGTAGCGCAGATTGAAAAAAGCGATATGCTTTGTGGGAGAGCATATCGCTTTTTGTTTGTGTATAGGATGTGGATGAACAACAGACAATCGGAAGGTGATGTTTGTGCGGCATCGGCAATTTATCCTTGCAGCATGTCATGGCTGCAAAGCAGCTCAAACTGGTTGCGGTCAACACGAAGCAGGCCGTCTTTTTGCATCTTACTTAGCTCGTTGGAGAGCGCGCTGCGGTCGACATTCAGGTAATCCGCGAGCTGCTGGCGGTTGAATGGAATGGTGAAGCTGCGGCTGCCGCAGCACGTCGATTGAAACGAAAGATAGGATAGCAGCCGACCGCGGATGGATTTGGATGTGGTGTGAAAAATTTTGCGCGACAGATTCAGGTTTTTACGTGCGGAAAGGAAGAGAAGGTTGCGTATCAGTCTGCTATGGTGTGAGCAGGCCTGCGGACAGGTTTGCAGCACTCGACCAACATTGAGCAGCAGCACCTCGGCAGATTCCGCTGCGACCGCATCCACCATCAGCGGTTCGCCGGTACAGGCATAGGTTTCTGCAAAAATCTGACCGGGAATCACATGATCCAGTACGGTGGTGTTGCCCCAGAAATCGTCGTTTTGAATCAAAATGCTGCCCGTCAGCACAAGACCAAGCTCGCTGACGGTGTCGCCGGCATGGAAAACGCATTCGCCTTTGCTGAACTTTCGTCGTTCTGCACCCAAACAGAGCAGCATTTCTTTCGCTTCGTCCGGCTGTATGCCGTGAAACAGTGCGCTTTTCGATAAAGTAGCGGTATACAAAAAACATTCCTCCAGTGTTGTTATAACAACATACTTATTGTCATGAGTATAGTATACTTCGCTTGTAACGTCAACAACCGTATAGATCATATGATCTGTGGTACATGTGGAGGAAATGAACGATGGAACAGAAAATGTTTTGTTATCAGTGTCAGGAAACCGCAGGCTGCACCGGCTGCACAATGTCGGGTGTATGCGGAAAAAAACCGGATGTCGCTGCGATGCAGGATTTGCTGGTGTATGTGACCAAGGGTCTTGCCGCGGTGACCACCGCGCTGCGCAAGCAGGGCGAGGAAATTGCGCCGGAAATCAATCACCGGATTACACTTAACCTGTTTATCACGATTACAAATGCAAATTTTGATAAAGACGCAATTGTGGCGTGCATCCGTGAGACGCTGGAGGTCAAGCGTGAACTGCTGAGCCGTGTGGCTGAGCCGGAGCAGCTTCCGGCAGCTGCACACTGGACAGCGGATGAAGCGGATTTTGCAGCCAAAGCTGCAACGGTCGGCGTGCTGTCCACGCAGGACGAGGACGTTCGTTCGCTGCGCGAGCTGATTACCTACGGTCTCAAGGGCCTGTCGGCGTACTCCAAGCACGCGAACGCGCTGCTGCAGGATGACGGAGAGGTAGACGCATTCTTACAACGCGCCTTGGCAGCAACCTTGGATGACAGCCTGTCGGTGGACGCGCTGGTAGCGCTGGCAATGGAAACCGGTAAATACGGCGTGCAGGGTATGGCACTGCTGGACAAGGCAAATACCGAAGCCTATGGCAATCCGGAAATCACACGGGTGAACATCGGTGTCGGCACTCGTCCGGGCATTCTGGTATCCGGTCATGATCTGCGCGATCTGGAAATGCTGCTGGAACAGACCGCAGACACGGGCGTGGATGTATATACGCACTCCGAGATGCTGCCCGCACACTATTATCCGGCATTTAAGAAATATCCGCACTTTGTCGGCAATTACGGCAACGCATGGTGGAAGCAGAAAGAGGAGTTTGCGTCTTTTAACGGCCCGATTCTGATGACCACCAACTGCATCGTGCCGCCGGCGGCAAGCTATCAGGATAGACTGTACACCACGGGCGCAGCAGGTTATCCGGGATGTAAGCATATTCCGGGCGGTGTAGGGGAGAACAAGGATTTTTCTGCACTCATTGAGCATGCCAAGCGTTGCGCACCGCCGGAGGAGATCGAGCAGGGTGAAATCGTTGGTGGATTTGCGCATGCGCAAGTGCTTGCACTGGCAGACAAGATTGTGGAGGCAGTTAAGAGCGGCACGATCCGTAAATTTGTGGTGATGGCAGGATGTGATGGCCGCGCGAAGTCCCGTAGTTACTATACGGACTTTGCCAAGGCATTGCCGCATGATGCGGTAATTCTGACCGCTGGATGTGCCAAGTATAAGTATAACAAGCTGGATCTGGGCGATATCGGTGGTATTCCGCGTGTGCTGGACGCAGGACAGTGCAATGATTCCTACTCACTGGCGGTAATTGCGCTCAAGCTCAAGGAAGTCTTTGGGCTGGAGGATATCAATGACTTGCCGATTGTCTACAATATTGCATGGTATGAGCAGAAGGCGGTAATCGTATTGCTGGCCCTACTGTATCTGGGTGTTAAGAATATTCATCTTGGACCGACGCTGCCGGCTTTCCTCAGCCCGAATGTGGCTAAGGTACTGGTGGAGAACTTCGGCATTGCGGGCATTGGCACGGTGGAAGAGGATATCCGTCTGTTTTTCGGTACAGAAAACGCATAAGTAAAAGCATATTATAGGTAGAAAAGGGACGCTGCGTCATGCAGCATCCCTTTTTTTATTTCTGGTACGGAAGGGAAAGAATCAATACTTATCGGTATAGTTAGTGCGGTTATAAGGTTCTGTCGGTGCCGACAGGAGCGGGTCGGCAGAGGTGTTTTCCCCAAAGGATGACATTGGCAGGCCGTTTTCGGATTCAAGCAGTACGAAATGGCTTATCATGCCCTTCAGCATTTGTGCTTGACCCGACAATTGCTCGCTAGCAGCAGCGCTTTGTTCTGCTGTGGCGGAATTGGTCTGCACTACTTCGGAAATCTGATTGACGCCAACGGAAACATCTTTCAGATGCTCTGCCTGTTCCTGATAGTCATGCGTAACACGTTCGACTGCTGTAACAACTTCATCAGAGTTGGAGGCGGCAGTGCTCAGCGCATCAGCTGTTGCACGGGCAATACCTTCTCCGCGCTTGACAGCCTCTACAGAATGTGCAATCAATTCGTTGGTTTCCTTTGCCGCTGCTGCGCTCTTACCGGCAAGATTGCGCACTTCATCAGCGACAACCGCAAAGCCTTTTCCTGCCGCGCCGGCCCGGGCAGCTTCTACTGCTGCATTTAGTGCCAGAATATTGGTCTGGAACGCAATGTCATCAATTGTCTTGATGATTTTTCCAATCGCATTGGAGTGGCGACTGATGTCTTGCATCGCAGTGAGCATATCTTGCATTTGGCCGTTGCTGGTACTCACTTGTGCCTTTACTTCGTTGAGCTGCTCGATCATTTGTCCGGCCTGCGCTGCGCCCTCGGTTACTTTCTCATTCAGGCTCTGTACAGTACTGGACAGCTCTTGCACCGCAGATGCCTGCTCAGTCGCACCCTGTGCCAGTGATTGTGCACCGCTGGCAATTTGATCCGACCCCATATGTACCTGTGCTGCGGACATTGCGATGCTGGACAGCGTTTCAGAGAGGTTCTTTTGAATACGCAGCAGTGCTTCCTTCAGTTTACCGAATTCACCGTGGTAATCATACTGTAACTCGAATACCAGATTACCCTTCCCAATCTGATCCAGAACAGAGGACAACTCATCGATATATTTGATATAGGTTTTCAAACGGTCCACGATGCGCAGCGTAGACTGACCGAGTCGGGCAACTTCGTCATGGCCTTTTACATGGTAGTCTACATCCAATTCGCCGTCGGCCAGCCGATCCGCAACCTTGCTCAGGCGTTTGAGCGGGCGAATGATCGAAATGGCAAGCAAGATGACAATGATAGCCAGAAGGATAGCACAGCTTACAAAGCCGATGATAATCATGCGTACCGTATTGGTGATATGGCTCCTATATTCCAGCGACGGAAGGATGCCCAGAACCTGATAGTTTACGTCGTCCAAAGTAGCAATGCTACCATAGTATGAAGTATTTTGACGGGTATAAGCCATGCCGTTTACCCGGCTATGGCTGAGCAGTGCATCCTTCATGTTAGAAGAATATTGCGCTTCCTCAATCGTGGAGCCAATCACAGAGGAGTCCGGATGATAGATAATCATGTTGGAAGAATCGATCAAGGTGATGTAGCCGGTTTCACCGATCTTAACCGAATTAAGCGAATTACTGAGCTGATCCAAGGAAACGTCGATACCTGCCACACCGACCATCTGGTTATTGCTCATAATAGGGCCGGCTATACTAATAACCAATTTCTGTGTTGCGACGTCCACATAAGCACCTGTGACAATCGGTTTCTGTTCCTGTTGGCTACGGATGTACCATTCACGCGTGGAGAAGTCCATATCTGCTGAGGTGAAGCGGCTGTTGTCGGAATACACCAGTTCCTGTAGGCCAATATCTGCGAACCAAACACCCAGCACCGTTTCCTGATACCGCTGTTGGATTTCCTTCAGTTCGTTGAGCATACCGGAGAAGTACTCCGATCCATCCAGTGAGGTCTTCGTTTGGTCCATCGCCAGATCAAAAACGGAAGGTGAACAAATCATCGTATCCACCACACCGTAGTATTGCTTCAAAATGCGTTCACCTGCTGTGCGCCGGATTCCGCCTGTGAGGTTAGATTGTCTGTCATCATTTGTTCTACTGTACCGGAAATCTGTATACCGAGCAGCACGCCGATACCGCTCAGTACCAAAATGAGGGGAATTAAAATTCCTAAAGCGAGTTTTTGCACGATTCCTATTTTCACGATAACACCTTCCCATTTATTGTCTCATTGCTGTGTAGCATAAACTGCTGCATATAGCAATAACAATTCATATTTATACATTCGACCGTTTCTGTTAAGGAATAACAGTTATATCCAATTATATTTTCTTTTTTGAACAAAAAATGTGGAATGAGATCCAGCAATCATTATGATTATCTCACAAAAATAAGGGCAATTTAATAAATTTATAGGTTTTATAGCATTTTCTGTATAGTTTAAGAAATTCCTGGTGCTGTCAAGAATTATGCGCAAAAATGTTTGCAGATTCTGGCTGAATGAGGTCAGCCGGCAATAGAGACGTCTTCCAGAGCCGCCTCCAAGTGCTTCATATTCATGTAT
>NZ_JBQKJP010000009.1:0-75472 GCF_052117205.1 Candidatus Agathobaculum pullicola
TCGCCAAGCAGCTCGCTATCCATAATCGCCACTCCAACAACTTTCCCATGAGGCCTCTAGGTTGGTTTTCTCCCTTAGAGTTCTCTGTCCAATATGTTTGACAAACCTACACGTTGAACAAGAACAAGTGGCCGATACACCTAAAGCAATATCGCTCCTTGACGAATATTGTCGGCTTAAGTCAAACCCAAAACATAGCAGACGCGGCTCGGATAATCCGAGAAGCAAAAACAAAATAGGCTTGCGGCAAAGCCGACCAAAGCACACCGCAAGCCAAGATACAAGATGCGCCGGGAGCCTTACCCCGGCCACCTTAATTATATCAAAGTAAGGCGAAAAAGACAAACTTTTATTAAATATTTATGAGACAGAATACTATTGGAATAAAATGCAGCAATATTCTGTGCATCTAAAAGCAAAAAAACACGGTGAAATGCAAATATTTATGATCATTATTAATTGCAGTAAATCGCCTAAAGGGTATGGTAAAGAATCGAAATGTAAGAGGCTACACTAACAAAGTGTAGCCTCTTACTGGTTAATGCAATGCGTCGAACCACTCTTGCACATCTTCCAGAGACAATTCAAATCGACTTCCTGCTACAACATAATTTCCGTTTAGGTAAATAATCATGTACCCGCCCAAATTATCTGCGCTTATGTTGCGGCGCGATTTGTGCATTGCATAACAATTTTTCATTAAGTTGCGTCGCAGTCTTTGTTCTAAGGCTTTGTTTGTAAACATGAAAAATCATCCTTTCGAATTAGTTTTCCATGCCACGCCACGCCGTGCCTTATCCTACCCCGACATACCCTAACAGTATTCCAGTTTAACATGATTTTGTCAGTGGTGCAAATGTATTATGCCATATTGCGACAAACGGCTTTCTTATGCTCGTAGATCGAGACTACGCTTCGTTGTCCCGCGTGAGCTGTTCTTCTATTGCACGCCCGATAAAACCGTTTAAGCTTTCCCCTCTCTGCTCTGCGTAAGCTTGCAGCTCTGCCTTGCGTCCTTTGGGAACACGTACTTTTATTTCGTCATAAGCTTTGGCATTATATTTTTCGTTCGCTTTACGCCTTGCTTCGGTAATAGGCATATAGGCACACCTCCTCCATCATGCCATGATTATAACACAAATTACATCATGAGTACAGTACAAATATTCATAAAATGTACTTGGTACATTTGTTCATTCTACCGATTGATGTACTGGGTACAGTGTAGTATAATATAATCACAGCAAGGGAAGAAAGCCGAGGGCAAGACCACCCGACCAAGAGCCGTACCGCGTACCTGTGAGCGAGAGCAATAGACACGCAAGCGGGCGGCTGGCACAAATCCCGCTGACTGGTTGCAAGCAGCCCACTACTTGCCGCACGCGGTTTGCGCCGATAACGACCGCCGGAATAGTCCACCGAAACAGACAACTGCCTAAAGGGAACGAAAACCCTTGAAGCCCGCGACCATATACCTGTGAGCCGAGAACAGCAATAGACACGAAGATGACGCGAGCGGGCGTGAGAATGCGCTGTATGCCATTTTCAAGGCACGGACGCAAAGAACCATCAAGCCCACTAATACGCGCACAGCGCCAATTCTGAAAAAACAAAGGAGGATTCACAATGAGCAGAACAGAGTTAAACAGCAAGGTCAAAGAACTGCGCGAGCTGCGCCGAATGGCGGACGAGATCGCCGCTGAGATCGAGATGATCACCGACAATATCAAGCAGGAAATGACTGCTCAGGGCGTGGACACGCTGGCTGGTGACGATTGGAAGGCCACATGGAAGCCAGTACAGTCCACACGCTTTGACAGCAAGGCGTTTAAGGTCGCTATGCCTGACCTTTACAGCCACTTCACCCGCTCGACCGAAACCCGCCGTTTTGTGCTGGCATGAGAAAAGCCCCTTACCCACGCCGACCAAAGCAAGGTAAGGAGCCTGAAAGAATAACCACCATAGGGCGGCTGACTGTATTATACCGTAGCCGCCCACCAGATTCAAGGAGGAAAACCTAAATGACCGAGAAAAACATAAACGAGATGAAAGACGCATTGACACAACTGCGGAATACGCTGGAAACTGCAGCCCACTTACAGGGCTTGATGATCGCGGAATACTATGAGGAAGAACTATGCCCAAACGTCGAACTGCTGATGAACGCGCATAAGGGGATCGAAATCGTGACCAGCGCAGTAATGGATTACCTGCAAAAAGCCAATATGCAAGTGAGGAGTGCGTGCGCGTTGGTGGGAATTGGAGAGTAATTGCTCATTTTCCATTAATCGGTAAGATGGCGTTTCACCACCCCCTTGCAATGTTGCTTGATTACGTTCGTAGTACCTTTACAATTAAGCGAAACCAGAATACCCTTTGTATAAAACAGGAGTTTGAGGTTATCTTTTTTGATTTATTTTCCCCACAAGCGGGGATAATGGCGTACCAACTTGTGGGCATGACGGATTCTAATTTTGGCGTGATGCAGAAGTGTACCACGAGCAATTTTAGCTCCGAAAACATCTTTCACCGCCATGCAATGGAGACGAAGAACGCCGTAGCAAAAGCAGTTATATTAGAATTGCAAATTTTAATGCACCCATACTAAAAAAAGAGCCGAAAGGCTCTTTTTTTAAGGCTAACAGATAGAAATTCGGTATAGCACTGGCAATTCGGAATTATAAATGCCAAATGCGCACTTGAAATGCACCCCCTTATATCCCATTCATTTTGAAAAAGGGACATAAACCTATCAAAACAAACAGAATGCGTATTGATTGCAAAATGAATTGTCAGTAAAAAGGGTAACAACATCGCCGCGCGTTTTGAAACGCTTTGCCAATTTTACCAAGCAAAGCAATAAACTATACCTATTCGCGCTTTATTTATATGTACTATTGAATTATCACATTTAATTATAAATTATTATTTTAATACTTTTTGTAATCTTTTTGAAATTCTGTGAATTGCAACGGTATTCCGACACACAAAGGGCAGGGGGGATATACTTACCCTCTGCCCTGTTGTTATGCTGTCCTGCTGTGCGAATTACCGTGCTTGTTTGGCTAAGATTTGGTTTCCACGCAATGCCCTTGCTCACTCCTGCAATTCCTGCCGCTGTTCATGAGTAAGAATACGGTTTGCTCGTATCTTAACCCACTTTTTGGGAACGGTGTATGTTTCGCCGCCTACACCATTTGTTTTGATCTTTTTCGTTTCGTCAGGGCGATTAGTTGCGAGTGCGGCAAGCTCACGCTTCATGCGCGGGTTATATGTGAAAACTTCTGCAAACTGTTCTTGCTCGTTAAAAGTGATAACTGTTTCTCGTTCCAGCAAATTCAAGCGAAAACACCTCTTTTTGTTGTTCTAAGTTTGCATATCGACAATTGTGGCGACATTGGCTCACTCCGCACAAGTGCCTAATAATGTACACACCAATTATTTACCCAATAACCACTCAAAGCCGGGAAGCGTAGTGATGCGCGCGGGCGATACCCCGGTCTTTTCCATCTCCTGCGCCGCTGTCTGCTCATCTGTGCCCAGTATGGCGGCCACATCATTTACAGTAAAAAATTCTTCCGTTCCATCTTCTGTGGAAAGGGCAAGCCGCGCACCCGCCAACCCCGCTTGAACCGACAGACCAGCCACCAGTGCAGAAACCACGATCTCGCGCACTTTGCTTTCGGTGGTATCATGTCGTTTGGCGATTGCCACAATCTCTGTGCGATGTGGTTCGAGTTGTTTTCCGACGTTATCCCGCTTGCAGCTGCATTCTTCGCAATAGACAACCGTGCCGTATAAGTCACAGTCGCCGCCTGCCAAAATATCCATCAGATCGACGGGATGCTCCCGACCGCACACAGGACAGCGGGTGTAAACATTGTTATCGCAGATTGTAAGTTTTTTGCCTTTGTGCTTCAAATAAAACATTTATTCTTCCTCCCACTCAATACCCATAAAGTCTCGATCATAACGACCGTTTGCAGGCTCAATGCTGCCATATTTGTTAGCCGTGAGCCAGCGAACTTCTCGTTGGCCGCGTTCATCCTCTACCAACGCAATGCAAACGCAAGGCCGCTTGCCATCTCGGTAATTTGCCCACAATTTGGTGTGCATCGGTGCGATTTGAATGATTTTATACATGATTTATTCCTCCTAAATTATAACGATTCTTGTTTTCAAATTAGGCCGCATTCCATTTCGGCTATTGCTTTAAGTCAATAACTTTGTCCGAAAACTTATTACTTAAAGTCAATAAGTTTTGGGAGGTGTCTGCTTTCCCTTATTGACAAAAGGCAATAACTGTTCCCGCGTTTGCCCGTGTTACCTTATTGCCTTAAGTCAATAGATTTAATAAATATTTGCCATAGGCTATGGCTTTTTTGTTCGCTCTTTTCTCTGCATCGCAAGGGTCATTTCAGAGGGGGAAACCGTGAACGCTTCCGTTCCGTAGTTTTGCCACATACTCGAAAAGCGATAAATCGACTTTGTGCGTGTAATTGCACCACATTCGACACAGGTTAGAAAACCCTTTTCAATCAGCGCGGACATATCGCGGTAAAAGCCTTTTGCGTTTGATTTCTCATAAAGGCCATACAGCGCAGCCCATTTGCTTTGGTTCATCGTAAAACAAAGCGGGTCGTTGTTTGGCTTTTGCTTTTCTGCATAAAACTGTGCTTTGCAATACAGATAGAGCCGCTGCTGCTGGGCGGTGAGCGCCCGCCAAGCAGCAGAAAGCAGCATGGACATATAAACATTCGCGCTGGTGTCATTGCTTGCGCCCGTCGATTCAAACGGTTTTTTCTGGTACGGCGTTTTTCGTTTTCTCATAAGCGCCGTCCTCCATTCCTAATTGCAGCTGCCCTTCTAAATTGCTATCGCCCTCAATTGCCGCTGCTGCTTTCAAGATTTCCGCTGCCCTATGACGAAGAGAATGCACACAACGAACCCGCTCGGCTTCGTTTTGCGGTAAATAGTACCCGCTCAAGTTATCGCTCAAAATAGGTATACCGCGCCGCCGTTCTATGTGTATCTGCTGTCGGACTTCGCGTTCGCTTAGTCCGGTGATTGTTACCAAATCTCTCAGGTGCAGTGCGTTCTCTCTACCCTTTAGCAAAAGTCTTGAAATCAAGCCTCGCGCTGTGGTAGAATCAATGTGGGGATCATCGCCGGTGAAATGGCTTTCCCGCTCGTCTCGCTCGGACGTTGCAGCGTCAAAGTGAGTTTTTTGAGTATGCCGCTCCAGTGTTACAGCACTGGGGCGGTTTTTTTCTTTATCCATTAGTCTGTGCATCTCCTTTTCACTGCTGCTCTTGCTTTTTAATCCATTCCTCTAAGGCAGTTTCTGAAACCTTATTTTTTCGTCCAATGAGGAAACTCGGAAAATCTTTTTGATGCATCAAACGATATGCTGCATCACGTCCGATTCCAAGACGATCCATTAGTTCACGAACTCCTAACAGTCTTTGCATTTTAAGTCTCCTTTCCATAAAAAGTTTTTTCTCTTGATAATGTCATTCTAACACGGTATAATAGATACGTACAGAGTCGTTTTATTACTATAATCATCAGTATTTATGATTTATCGATATTATTAGTATCGCTTATGGAGGCGAGAACAGCAAATGAATTTGCAAAGACAAGAAAAAATTGGTAAAAGAATAAAATTTGAGCGAGAAAACTTGAAATTAACTCAAGCCAACCTTGCCGAGCAGCTAAACCTTTCCGCAGATTCCACCTCACTAATTCGGAAGTGGGAAAAAGGTAAAGCCCTCCCGTCTGTAGACATTTTTTTTCGCATGTCACAACTATTCTCATGTGATATTGCATATCTCCTCTGCGAGTACGATGCACGTACTAAAGAGGCTGCTGACATTTGGAAGTCTGTCGGCATTAATGAAGATGCTGTCGCCAAATTGAAACAATCGAACGATATTTACAAAAACAGATTGATGTTCAATGTCCTGTTGAGCGAAATCATTGTTAATCTTGATTTGAATGCGGTACAGGAAAACGTCTCATTTTCATTAGAAAGCTTTATAGGCGCGGGAAGCAACGTCGAATCTTCGATCAAACGAAAAACTCGCGTTGAAGCTGATGGCACGCTCAATATGCCTGGTCTAGAAGCATATTTATATTTTAGAGAACGAATAGTATCACAGTTTGCATTTGCAACAGAAAAGGCCTTTGACAAACTCCAAATGAATATGATTTATGAAATTTGTAACGGGATGAAAAGCGAAAGACCAGACCAAGCTTCCAATTTACTCTTATACTTAAAATTAATTCTTGAAAATCAGAAGGTGTTCAATCATGGCACATCGCGCACCCGCCGGAAGCGGCACAATTAGAAAAAAGATCATCAATCGTAATGGCAATCTATAACCTTCTATGCCCAATTTAATTTGTTCAGCGATTTTCCTGTCCAGTTTCATCCATCAGCAGCCAATCCACCGATACACCCAGCACCTTGGCAAAAGTCAGCAGTTCATAATCAGTAACAAAGCGATCACCCGTCTCAATTTTGCTGATGGCCTCTCGCTCAATAATAACGCCGTTGACCTGCATACGAGCCGCCAGATCTGACTGCGACATCCGCTGCGTCGTGCGCGCCTGATGGATACGATCACCGCACAAATTCTTCTTTCCATGATAGTCGTAAATCTTCACGGGCAACCCCTCCTTGCCCATTGACAATATCATTTATTATCTCTAAAATTGTAATAAAGATTTACAACTTGTAATTATAATTTATATATTGAAGTGAGGGGTACAAGATGGACTTGCGTGATCAAACCTGCTGTTTTACAGGACATCGCATACTTCCTGCAAATGCAACAACCGCAATTCTGCGCAAACTCAATTCGATCTTATTGCCGCTTATCGAGCAAGAGATCCGCGTTTTCTGGCTCGGCGGCGCTCTGGGCTTTGATACATTAGCTGCGGAACACCTATTAAAACTAAAACAGCAGCATTCTCAACTCGTGATCTGTTTGGCGCTCCCGTTTGAAGAGTATCGCAATCGCTGGAGCGAAGCACAGAAAAAACGTGCCGCGAACATCGATACACAGGCCGATCAAATTGTTTACTGTTCACACACTCCATCAAAAGGCGCCTTTCTCCAGCGCAACCGATATATGGTCGATCAATCCCGCTATTGTATCGCATACTGTAATCGCAGCGCCGGCGGCACCGCCTACACCCTCCGTTATGCGCAACAGAAGGGGCTTGTCATCCAAAACCTTTTCCCTCTTTAAGGGGGCAATTGACTGAGAGTTTCCCACGTCAGTTTTTGCAGAAAATGCGTCTTTTTGCCCTATATGCACCAGATAACACAAAACAGCACTAAATAGCACGAAAAGCAATAATAATGTAACATTTTTTGTATTTACACGAACTTTATCCTGTGTTATGATACCCATACAGGCACAACAAGGTCAAGTCCTCCATTCGTTCTGCAAGCGCTGATCCGAAGAAAACCGGGAATCATTTTATCATGGAACTCAATTGAATTTACTGGAAGAAGTTTAAGACGACGACAGAATTTTTCTGTCAGGCACCAATTGGATTGTGTTCTCGTGTCGGAGGTAGCTTAAAAACCTATGACACACTTGTAAGGAGGTGGTTCGTATGGCAGTTTGTACCCTTTACAAACCCATCACAATCATAAAACAACCGTTTTATTTCACCTCCGGCACAAGAACCTAAGAGCAACGAAAGCTGAAGTTCTTTGGAAAACTGGGAGAAAGTGCATCTCTGTGAAGAGATGCAGGACTACCTCTCGGAGATCCAAATAACGACGAAATCATTTCAAGACATGCTCTTCTCGCTGATGCAGCAGAAGGGCTGGAGTGAAAAAGAAATCTGTGAAGCATGTTTACTCGACCGACCTCGGTTCACCGCAATCAAACATCTGAATGACGATGCAGCCAGCACCCATAATGTGACCTTGCAAGTGCTTGTTGCTCTCTGTATCGGCATGCAGCTGAATATTACGGTATCCGAACAGCTCCTTGCGCTGCGCGGGTATGCACTCAGCAAGCGCAATCCCGTCCACAACGCTTACCGTTATCTGATTGAAAGGTGCAGCGGTATTTCAATCGATGACGCAAACGAGCTATTGACAGAATTGTTTGCAGAGGAAGGGCGCACTCTCGACCGCATTCTGCTTGGCTCACGGGGCTATCGGCAAGGTTCTGAAAAGTAAAGAAAGCACAAAACAAAGTCCCGCACAGAAATGTGCGGGACTTTGCTGTGCAATCCTACAAATCTTTATCGTACGGTTACGCGACGCGTAACCGTATTTTTTTGTATTTTACTCCGCCGCCCTTATTTTCCATCTGTGCAGAATGCCTTCGCCGCAGGAAATCACCGATACGCAATCTCTATGCTGCCTTCACATGAATGGATGTGCGTATGCGCGCCTGTCCGCGTTTTGGCACCGTTACGCGGCGCGAAACGACAGGCCTCCAAGAAAATGCTATCCTGTTTTCACAAACCGGTTTGAACGTCAATCATCCACGATTTTTGAAAAGGAGTGTATTTTCATGAAACTTTCCGATATGATTATCGATCCCGCGAGCCTGGGCAAGCGTTTCTGGCTGGTGGACGTGATTCCGTCGTATGCGTACCAGAATGGACAGCGCACGGATACGGTCACGGGCTACCGCTACACCGTCGCCCTGCCAGACAAGGGGCTAGACAAAATCAACGTGCGCATTGACGGTGCTCAGCAGATGGACGCACCGGCCAGCTTTGTCGAAGTCCGTTTTGCCGAGCTCGAACCGTACCTGTACTGGTCGGGCGGCGAGTATCGCTGGGCGCGCGTGCCAAAGGCATCTCTGCGGTAAACACTGGCAAGGGCTGACGGCGCAGGGCGCAGGCCGTCAGGGGCGAGGACTTTTCCTTCCGAGGAAAGTCCCCCTGCGGCCTGCGGCCGCGCCGCCCATGCCCTAAGTTAGTATTACCTTAGGGCATGGTTGTAGCATGTAGCAGCCCATCGAAATCGAAGGTGGTGAACATGGCAAAGAACGAACAGAGCCGCAAATACCTGCTCACAATCAACAACCCGGCAGACTGCGGCCTGACGCATGACAAAATCAAAGCGCTCGTGCAGTCGCTGTCCCCCGCGTATTTCTGCATGGCGGACGAGATCGCGTCAACCGGTACGCATCACACGCATGTTTTTCTGTACCGCCCTTCGCCGGTGCGCTGGCACACGGTCAAGAACCTGTTCCCGACCGCGCACATTGATAAGGCATACGGAAGCGCGCAGGAAAACCGCGACTATATTCAAAAAGGTGGCAAATGGTCGGATACCGAAAAAGCCGAAACGGTTGTACCCGATAGCTTTGAAGAGTTCGGGCACATGCCGCTGCCGCAGAGCGAGAAAGCCCCCGAAATGACTGTCCTGCTTAAGGACATTGCCGCCGGTAAGACGACTTCACAGATCATCCGTGAAAATCCCAAGCTGGCGTTTCGGGTGAAGGAAATCGACGTGCTGCGGCAGACGCTGCTGTCCGAGAAATATGCCGATCAGAACCGCATCGTGGAAACGCAATATCTTTATGGCGCGACCGGCACCAGCAAAACGAGCGGCATTTATCGGCGGCACGATCCGCGCGACATCTACCGCGTGACCAACTACCGGAACGGACGCGGCGTTTCATTTGACGATTACCATGGGCAGGACGTGATCGTGTTTGAGGAATTTGCATCGCAAATCCCCATCGAAGAAATGCTCAATTTACTGGATATTTACCCACTCATGCTGCCCGCCCGGTACAGCGATAAAGTCGCGTGTTATACCAAGGTGTATATCACCTCGAACCTGCCGCTCAGCCGCCAGTATCAGGCGGTGCAGCAGTATCACCCGGAAACATGGAAAGCCTTTCTGCGCCGCATTCGCACCTTCACCGAGTACCGCGAGAACGGCGCAGCAATCACCCGACCCATCAGCGAATGGAGGTGGATGTTGGAAGATGGATAACCGAAAACGCAATCTGCTGGAACAGGAAACGCAGCGTAAGTATATGCTGCTTCTGTTTCAAACCGGTCTCAAGGAGATCTGGACAGACCAATACCGTCTGAAAGTGCTGGTGCTCTACCTGCTCACCGCACTGCTGTTCAGCATCATCCGCCCATGGGATCTTGCGTACAGCGGGCCGGATATTTTCGATGCAGCCAGTCGGATCGCGTTCAGCCTTTGCTTTCCGTTTCTCGTGTTCGGCGGGCTGGCTGTGCTCATTCTATGGGCAGGCACGCCTTCCAAGGCGAAAAGCATCCAGAACAACTTGCAGCGCATCGGGCTGGTCAACCATGCAGGCGAAACACCGTTGCTGATTGCCATCAGGATGGAGGAATCGGACGATGTGCGCAGTCGCATGACCGTTCTCGAGTTTCTGGCATGTGGCGTTCCCAAATCCGTTTGGGAGGACAAGCACGCCGATATTGAAACCGCGCTGAATATCCACATTGCGGACATTCGCGAAAGCGACGGCAAGCGCCGCATCCAGCTGTACACGGTTCCCGCCACCGACGAGCTGCCCAAGCTGTTGCCGTGGAAGGATACCTATCTGCGTGACGCATTTCCCGCATGTAAGCTGGTGCTTGGCGAAAGCCTGCTCGGGCCGGTGACACTCGACCTCAACCTCATTCCTCATGTGCTGCTGGGCGGCGGCACGGGTTCGGGCAAGTCAGTGCTGCTCAAGTTGATGCTGATGCAGTGCCTCAAGCAGCCCAATGTGCAGGTCACGATCGCAGACTTCAAGGGCGGTGTGGACTTCGGCAGCCCATGGCGCAAACATCCAAACTGCAAACTGATTCTCGACCGCGAGACGCTGTTACGCTATCTGGATGACGTGACCGAAAAGCTAGAACAGCGCAAGGATGTGCTTGGTAAAGTCGAGCGCCGGGACATCTACGACTACAACCGGCATGAGCCGATTCCAATGGATCGAATCGTGTTCGCGGTAGACGAGGTCGCTGAGATTCTGGACAAGACCGGACTGACAAAAGAGGAAAAAGAACAGGTCGCCCGCATTGAAAACCGGCTGTCCACCATCGCCCGACAAGGGCGTGCGTTCGGTATTCACCTGTTTCTCTCTACCCAGCGACCGGATGCGAATATCCTGTCCGGACAGATCAAAAACAACATCGGCTACCGCATCTGCGGACGCGCCGATCATGTGCTTTCCTCGATCATTCTGGACAACACTGACGCAAGTGACCGGATTCCACATGACGCCCAAGGCCGTTTTCTCACGGGTGACGGCACAGTATTTCAAGCCTACTGGTTCGACGACACAAAGGAGATGTTTTGAATGGATAAACTGACCTATAACGCGCCGGAGCTGGCGCTGCTGCTCGGTATCAGCCGCAGCGCGGCCTATAACCTGATGCACCGCGCGGATTTCCCGTCCTTCCGCATCGGCAAACGATTACTCGTCAAACAGGACAAACTCACCAAATGGCTGGACGCGCAGGGCAAAACCACCCACGGCTATCAGCCGCCGTATCTATTCCCAGACAGCGGCTGCTAAGCCGTCACACTGACAAGCATTGGCACACTTCAATGCGGGGCGCCCTGCAATGGGCAGCCCCATTTTTATACCACAATAGCACCTTCCGTGGTATAATGGAAACACCTAAATTGTATGTGCCGGAAAGGAGCATGAAGCAACAATGGCACGCAAACGTAACAGACGCGAAGCCGGCAGCGGCACGATATACAAGCGCAAAGACGGCCGCTGGCAAGGACAATATGTGTCCGGCCGTGATCCCATTACAGGCAAACTGCTGCGTCATTCCGTCTACGGCAAAACACAAAAAGAGGTCGCCGCCAAGCTGCGCGAGGCAACCGCAAACATTGACCGTGGTATCTATCAGGAACCGAGCCAGATCACCATTGCGGCCTACGCGCAGGAATACTTCTCGATCTGTGCAGTTAATCTGGCGCACAGCACGCAGGTGACTTATCAGAAAATCTTGGAAAACCATATTCTTCCCGCGCTCAGCAAGGTCAAGCTGACCGATCTGACCCATCGACAGGTACAGCAGTTCGTCACATCTCTGTCGGTCAAAAAGAAGCTGTCGGCCAAAACCGTCCGCAACATCCACGGCATCCTGCACAACATGCTGGAGTCCGCCATCCGTGACGAGCTGCTGCTGCGCAATGTATCCGAGCGCTGCTCACTGCCGCGCGTGACCCAACATCAGGTACGCGTGATCACGACCGCCGAACTCAGCCAGTTCCTGCGGGCAATCGATGGCAAGCAGTTCCGCAACATTTTCTTTATCGACATTTTCTCCGGCCTGCGCCTGTCCGAGATCCTCGGCTTGCGCTGGGAGGATGTTGATTTTGATCACGACTGCATTTATGTCCGTCAGCAGCTGCAGCAGAAGCAGGTCAAGGGCGATTTCGGCTATTTCCTCGCGCCGCCCAAAGAGGGCAAGCAACGCAAGGTGATTCTCGCGCAGAACGCCATGCGTGTCTTGCGGCATCAGCGGGCAAAGCAGAATGAGCAGCAGCTGGCAGCTGGCATGCTTTGGGACAATAGTTTCCATCTGGTGTTTACGAATGATTTCGGGCAACCGCTTAATCGGCGCACCGTGTACAAGCACCTCAAGCGCATTCTGCTGGACTGCGGCATGGGCAATTATACCTTCCATTCCCTGCGCCACTCGTTTGCGACGATCTCGCTGGAAAACGGAGACGACATCAAGACGGTGCAGACCAACCTCGGCCACTATGCCGCGTCGTTCACGCTGAAGACCTACGCCCACGTCAGCGACCAGATGCAGCGAAACAGCTCAGCACGGATGGATGCGCTGATCGCATCCCTGCCAGAAGCGCAATAAATTCTGATTGCACTCAGGATTACACTCAAAAATTTCTTACTCGCGAAAATGTTATGATTTTTCGCTGAAAATAGCAAAAACCGCACTTTATCTTTCGATAAAGTGCGGTAATATGGCGGAGAGTCAGGGATTTGAACCCTGGAGACGCTCATCACGCCTACACGATTTCCAATCGTGCGCCTTCGACCACTCAGCCAACTCTCCAAATATTTATTTTTCTCACAAAGGACAAGAGATATTATACTGGATAAATTCAAATTCGTCAAGCATTTTTTCAATTTTTCTTTTCTTTTTCTTGTAGGAGTACAATACATCTTGAACAGTGGAATAAAAAAGGATGAAGGATAGGACCTCATCGGTTAAAGTTGAAGTTGCGGACAACAACTCAACGAGAGGGGGCCAAATCCTTCATGAGCAAGAGTATAACACAGGACATGGCGTATCGGCAATCTCTAATGAAGTACGCAGAGAAATACGGCGTCAGTCGCGCCAGCCGGAAGTACAACAAAAGCCGGTCGTACATTTACTTCTGGAAAGCTCGATGGGATGGCACGGTGAAATCTCTGTCCTGCCAGTCCAGACGTCCCCATAGCCATCCAAATCAGCATACGGCGACAGAACTGAAGCTGATTCGGGATATGCGCCGCCGCAATCCCAACCTTGGCATGGTGGAGCTGTGGCATAGGCTGCGGCTACGGGGTTATACCCGACGTCCGGAGAGTTTGTTCCGAGTCATGCGCAAATTGGGCCTATTTCCTGCTGTTTCAAAGAAAAAAGTGTATAAACCAAAGCCTTACGAGCAGATGACCTATCCCGGCCAGCGGGTCCAGGTGGACGTAAAGGTGGTGCCCCGCAAATGCATTGCAGACTCGCAACTCCGCCTCTACCAGTACACCGCCATTGACGAGTTTACCCGCCTGCGATTTCTGGCTGCCTATCCAGAGCAAAACACCTTTTCTTCCTCGGATTTCGTGAAAAAGTTGTTCAAGTGGTACGCCCGCCGAGGCATCCGCGTGGAATGTGTCCAGACGGACAACGGTTTTGAGTTCACTAACCGCTTTTCCAACAGCAGACGGGATCTGCCCACCCTGTTTGAGGTCACCGCTGCCGAGCTGGGCATCCGGCATAAGCTCATCCGTCCCTACACCCCACAACACAACGGTAAGGTGGAGCGTAGCCACCGAGAAGATCAAAAGCGTTTCTATTCTTCCCACTGCTTTTACTCCCTTCAAGACTTCACAAAGCAGCTTGCTGTCCCTAACCGCTGCTCGAGCAACTTTCCCATGAGGCCTCTGGGTTGGCTTTCTCCTTTAGAGTTCTCTGTCCAATATGTTTGACAAACCTACCTTTTTCAATTTTTCTTTTCTTTTTCTATCCTGATTTTTGTTTTCAGCAACACACCCTGCGCCAGCGGCGCAGGGTGTGTTGCTTTCATTCTTGGAACTGCGACCGCACTTCCATATATTGCACAATCTCCTCGACCACGCCGTCAAAGCCCAGCACACCGCTGTTGAGCGACAGATCGTAATTGCGCGCATCATACCAATCATGACCGGTGTGATGCTTATAATACTTTGCACGGTATTCGTCAATCTCCGCAATCTTGCGCACAACCGCATCCTCCGGCAATGAATCCACCTTCATCGCCTGCTCAAGACAGAAAGCTGCATCCGCATGTACAAACACGCGCACGACATCCGGGCGGCCCTTGAGCACATAGTCTGCGCAGCGGCCAATCATCACGCATGGGCCCTGATCGGCCAGCTTGCGGATAATTTTTGCCTGATAATCAAATAGAGCATTGTCTCGCAGATATGCCTTGGAGGAATCGCTCGGCAGCGGCAGCTCACCCTTATATCTACTTTTCAGACGGGTGAGTAAATCGGGCTTAAGGCGCTCATCCGAAAACAGCATGGCGTTGATGCCGCTATCCTCAGAAGCCATTGTGATGATCTCGCGGTTATAAAACGGGATATGCAGCCGGTCGGACAGCATTTTGCCGACCGTTTTGCCGCCCGAACCATATTGTCGAGCGATAGTGATAATATACGGCTTCATGCTCTTTCCCCCTTATTCACCCAGATATGCCTTTTTGATTGCGTCATCGCTTAGCAGTTCAGACGCTTTGCCTGTCTTGACAATCTTTCCCGTCTCCAGCACATAGGCGCGGTCGGAAATGGACAGTGCTTTCTTCGCGTTCTGCTCGACCAGCAGCACGGTCGTACCCGCTGCCGAAACCTCCTGAATGATCTTAAACACCTCGCCGACGAACAGCGGAGACAGTCCCATCGACGGCTCATCCAACAGCAGGATACGCGGCTTTGCCATCAAGGCACGGCCCATCGCCAGCATCTGCTGCTCACCACCGGACAGCGTACCCGCAGGCTGATTTTTTCGTTCCTCCAGACGCGGAAAACGCTGATAGACTTCAGCCAGAGAGGATTCCACCTCACTCTTGGGGCGGGTATAGGCGCCCATCTTAAGGTTTTCGCGCACGGTCAGTCCGGAAAATACGCGTCGTCCTTCCGGTACATGGCTCATACCTAGACGAACGATCTCATGGCCGGGCTTTTTGGTGATGTCCTTGCCCTCAAATGTCACTGTACCGCCCTTGGACGGCAGCAGACCGGTAATCGTATGCAGCGTCGTGGTCTTGCCCGCGCCGTTCGCGCCAATCAGTGCGACGACCTCGCCTTCGTTTACCTCGAAGGAAACGTCGCGCAGCGCATGAATCAGGCCGTAATATACGTTAATATCCTTGACTTCCAGCATTGCCATTGGTTGGTTTCCTCCTTTCTCACTCGCCGAGGTAGGCCGTAACGACCTCCGGGTTTTTCAGCACTTCGGACGGTGTGCCCTCCGCCAGCAGACGGCCGAAATTGAGCACATACAGATATTCGCAAATACCCGAAACCAGCTTCATATCATGCTCGATCAACAACACGGTCACGCCGAATTTTTTACGCACCAGTTCAATCGTCTCCATCAGTTCTTCGGTCTCGTTCGGATTCATGCCCGCCGCCGGCTCATCAAGCAGCAGCAGCATGGGGTCGGTCGCCAGCGCGCGCGCAATTTCCAGTTTGCGCTGCTTGCCGTACGGCAGGTTCGCCGCCCTGTAATCCGCGACGTTTTCCAGTCCGAATACTTCCAGCAGTTCCAGCGCGCGCTTGTCCATTGCGCGTTCCTTTACACGGTAAGAGCCGATGTGCAGCAGGCTTTCCGCGAGCGTATAGGTGATTTCGTTGTGCAGACCGGTCTTAACGTTGTCCAGCACAGACAGGTTGGAGAACAGGCGGATATTCTGGAACGTGCGCGCCACACCCATTTTGCAGATGTCGTGTGGTTTCTTGCCGATCAAATTCTGTCCGTCTAGACGGATACCGCCGTCGGTAGGACGATATACACCGGTCAGCATATTAAACACGGTTGTCTTGCCCGCGCCGTTCGGCCCGATCAGTCCGACCAGACCGCCCTCTTCGATTTTCATGCTCAGCTCATCGACGGCGCGCAAGCCGCCAAAGGAAATGCCCAGCGAAGTAACTTCCAGCATTGCCATGGTCACGCGCCCTCCTTTTCGCTTTTTTCCAGTTTTTTCATTTGTCTCATACCGCGCTTTTCAAGCAGGCGCGCCTTGAGCGAGGAGTTATTGAACAGCATCATTGCAATGAGCAAGATCGCATAGATGAGCATACGGTAGCTATTGACCGCGCGCAGCAGCTCAGGCAACAGCGTGAGCAGGGTTGCGGCGATGATCGAGCCCCAGATGTTGCCCAGTCCGCCCAGCACAACAAATACCAGAATCAGAATGGACGTGTTAAAGTCGAACTTAGCCGCCGTGATGGTCGAGTAGTTCATCGCGTACAGCGCACCGGCCATGCCTGCGAATGCCGCGGAAATGACGAAAGCCATCAGCTTGTAATGCGTGGTGGCAATGCCGATGGAATCGGCTGCAATCTTGTTATCACGCACCGCCATAATCGCGCGCCCCGAGCGGCTGTTAATCAGATTGAGGATGATGAAAAGCGTAATCAAAATCAGTACAAAGCCTGAGGTAAAGCTGGACAGCTTGGTAACGCCCGATACGCCCATCGGCCCGTTAATGATCATCTTGCCGCCATCCGCCAGTTGAAACTTCTGCTCGAGGATGCTAAAGTGCAGGCCGGAGGCATCTTTGCCGATATATAGCACGTTGATGACGTTCTTGATGATTTCACCGAACGCCAGCGTTACGATGGCAAGATAGTCGCCTTTCAGGCGCAGCACCGGCACACCGACGATTACACCCGCGATTGCCGCGCAGATGGCACCCACAATGATGGCAAGAATCAGGCGCACCGTGCCGGAAGGAATTGCGTCTGCCAGAGTCGTGGTCACCACGATGCCGGAAAACGCGCCGACCGACATAAAGCCCGCGTGACCGAGCGACAACTCACCCAGAATACCAACTGTCAGGTTCAGCGATACCGCCATGATGATATAGGCGCAAATCGGCACCAGCAGACCTTTCATCGAGCTGGAAATGTTGCCAGTGAGCACCAGCGTCTGTACCACAATGAATGCGACAATGACAATGCCAAAAGACAGCAGCGTATCTCGCCCGTTGCGGGAGGCAGCATATTTTTTCAACTTGTAGGCGCATTTTTTCAACTTAGAGGCGCATTTTTTCAACTTGTTCATTATTTTCCGCCCCCTTATACCTTTTCACTCACGTGCTTACCAAGCAAGCCGTCCGGCTTGACCAGCAGCACGACAATCAGCACCGCAAATACAATCGCGTCCGACAGCTGCGTCGAGATGTACGCCTTGGCGAAAATCTCAATCACGCCCAGCAGGATACCGCCCAGCAGCGCGCCCGGAATCGAACCGATGCCGCCGAACACCGCTGCGGTGAACGCCTTGATACCGGGCATCGATCCGGTCGTGGGCAGCAGGGTCGGATAGGCCGAGCACAGCAGTACGCCCGCAATTGCAGCAAGGCCCGAGCCGATGGCAAAGGTCAGCGAAATTGTCGTGTTGACGTTAATGCCCATCAGCTGCGCCGCGCCCTTATCCTCGGACACTGCACGCATCGCCGTGCCCATTTTGCTCTTGCCCGTAAACAGCGTCAGCGCCACCATGATAACGAGACACGCCACAATCGTCACAATTGTCACGCGCGTGATGGTCAGCTGTCCATCAAACAGCTGAATCGGATCGCCGCCAACCACCGAGGTAAAGCTCTTCGTGCTCGAGCCCCAGATGAGCAGCGCCGCGTTCTGCAAAAAGTAGGAAACACCGATTGCCGTGATAAGCACCGCCAGCGACGGAGCCATGCGCAGCGGCTTATACGCCAGCCGCTCGATAACCACGCCCAGCGCCGTGCAGACCACCACCGCAAGCAGTACGCCCGCAATCGGCGGCCAGCCCAGATAGGTGGTAGCGCAGAAGCACATATAACCGCCGACCATAATGACATCGCCATGGGCAAAGTTCAGCATTTTGGCAATGCCGTAGACCATCGTGTATCCCAACGCGATGATCGCGTAAATGCTTCCCAGACTGATGCCGTTTATCAGATGATTGAGAAAGCTCATGGTTTCATACACCTCAAATCTTTTTCATTTCTCTTATCCGTTTGTGGGATGGGGCGGTGGCTTGGCGATTTCGGTCAAGCCGTCGCCCCACCCCATAATGCCGGTAAACGGGAAAATAGACAAAGGAGGGCCGTCGCGAAATGCGGCGCCCTCCTTTGCTGATTACTTGCGTCTTTTGTGTTCGGGTGCGCGCCGCGCACACCATTTTCATTATCCAAGGAAAACAGCGTTTTCCCTGAAACCTGTTTTTACATACCTACGTATGCGCCGTTCTCAATGACCATGCCCTTCGGGCTCTTGGAAACCGCACCGGAAGCATCCCAGGTCATATTCTCGCCGGTCAGACCGTTGAAGGTCATGGAGGTAAACTGGGCGATCATCGCGTCACACAGCTCCTCGTTGGACATATCCGGCGTTGCACCGGCAGCCTCAAGCGCCTGCGCATACGCATAGATGCAGTCATAAGCGTCTGCTGCGAACTGGTTCGGAATCTCACCGTATGCTTCTTGGTACTTGGTGACGAAAGAAACCGTCTTTTCGTCGGCAGCGTCCGCGTTAAACGGAGTCAGCAGCATAACGCCCTCGGCCAGAGTGGTGTCGAAGTTCTCCACGGTCAGGATGCCATCCATGCCGTCCACGCCGAAGAACTTGGGTGCATAACCCATCGCATTGGCCTGCGTCAAGATGAGAGAAGCCGGGTTATAATAGATCGGCAGGAACAGCAGATCCGCGCCCTTGCTCTTAGCATCATTCAGCTGAACCGAGAAGTCGGTCGCGGAAGCGTCGGTGAATGTGGTGTCGGAAACAATCTCCAGCCCCTTAGCCTCTGCCTCGCTGACGAATTTGTCATGGATACCGGTGGAATAAACGTCATCATTCTTCCAGATGATTGCAATTTTGGTGCCGAGCTTCTGGTCCGCAATGTATTCCGCGGACGCGGTGCCCTGGTTCGGGTCGGCAAAGCACATCTGGAACACGTTGTCCTTGCCCTCGGTGGTGGCCACAGAGGATGCCGACGGAGTCAGCGCAAAGATGCGGTCGGTATTGATATCGGTCGAAATCGCCTCACAGGGCTTGGAGGTAACCGAACCCAGCGACAACTGCATACCCCAGTCCTTCAGGGTGTTGTACGCATTGACGGCCTTCTCGGTGTTGTTCTCGTCATCCTCAAACTTCAGCTCGATCTGGATGCCGCCCTGCGCGTTGATTTCGTCGGCCGCAATCTGCGCGCCGCGCGCAACCGCGTTGCCGTAAATAGCCGCGTCGCCGGTCAGCGGAGAGGTGCCGCCGATCTTAAACGCCGCGCCGGAAGCGCTGCCGTCATCCGTACCCGCATTATCGCCGCCCGCGGTATTGCCGCCGCAGCCAGCCAGCGTACCAACCAGCATCAAACCGGCCAGCAGCATGCTGAGACTTTTCTTCATGGTAATCTTCTCCTTTACTGTGTAATCTCCCCCGCCCCGCAGAATTTTTCTGTAAAGCGTTCAGATTATTTTTTATTATACTACGGTTTTATAAAAGCGGCATTGTTTTTTTCAATTCACATGCAAATTCAGAAAAAATACCGATTATCTTTTGAACAAAAATGTAAATTTTGTGCTTTCTTCCGAAAAACATTTGTCCACCGTGCAAGGAATCATGCAACCGTTTTCAGTGTTACGCAGGTTTCTTTGCATCCGCTGTCCGCTGCTCCGCACTGTCGCTGCGCCGCATGCAAAAACAGACCCGAACATAAATCCGGGTCTGTTTTTGCCAAGTCCGTTCTCGCCTTATACTGTCCGCTCGAGCAAACAAACGCAATGCGCCGCGATACCCTGTTTTGCGCCTGTGAAACCGAGTTTTTCCTCGGTAGTTGCTTTCACTGACACACGCGAAACCTCGCACCCGAGCGCACGCGCAATATTCTCGCGCATCTGCATGATATGCGGCGCGAGCTTGGGCGCCTGCGCCAGCACGGTCGCGTCCAGATTGCCCAGACGATAGCCCTCTTTCGCCATCAAAGCCGCCACATGCTTTAACAGCGTCATACTGTCCGCGCCTTTGTAGCGCGGGTCGGTATCCGGGAAGTGCTTGCCGATGTCCCCCAGCGCCAGCGCACCGAGCAGCGCATCCATCACCGCGTGCACCAGCACATCCGCATCCGAATGTCCGTCCAGCCCGGTTTCGTGCGGAATATCCACCCCGCCGATGATACATTTGCGGCCTTCCACCAGCCGATGCACGTCATATCCGTGTCCGATACGCATGTTCAGTCCTCCTCCCTGTTCAAAAACGCCTCAGCAGCCGGGATATCCTCAGGCGTGGTGATTTTGATATTTTCGTAGCTGCCATGCGTGGCGCACACGATCTGTCCCAGTGCTTCCACCGCCGCGCAATCATCGGTAAACGAACGGTTTTCCCGCTGCGCATCGGTCAGCGCGCGCAGCAGCACCTCTCGCCGGAACACCTGCGGCGTCTGCACTGCTGCGAGGGTATCACGCGGTACATCGGCTGCAATACAGCCGTTTTTGATGCGCTTGATGCTATCCTTGACCGGCACAACCGGCGCCGCCGCCCCGTACTCCGCCGCAGCGTGCACCGCCTCGGTGATAACCGCTTCACTCACCAGCGGTCGTGCGCCGTCATGCACGGCAACCAATACGGTATCCTCGGGAGCCGCCGTAATGCCCGCCAGCACGGATGCCGTGCGGCTGTCTCCGCCGCGCGTGACCGTGCGCAACTTGGAGATGCCGAATGTCCGCGCCAAATCGGTATAGGGTATGATATCCTGTTCGCGGCAAACCAGCACAA
Organism: Candidatus Agathobaculum pullicola; assembly: GCF_052117205.1. Classification (NCBI taxonomy): domain Bacteria; kingdom Bacillati; phylum Bacillota; class Clostridia; order Eubacteriales; family Butyricicoccaceae; genus Agathobaculum; species Candidatus Agathobaculum pullicola. The sequence goes on from NZ_JBQKJP010000009.1 coordinate 21,222, forward strand.
TATCGCGCACCGCCGCGCATTTCTCAAAGGCGGACAATGTATGCGCCAGCACGGGCGCGCCAGCAAGCGGCAGCAGCAGCTTGTTTTCCCCGCCCATACGACGCGACGACCCCGCCGCCACAATGACCGCACACACCGCAACGGGTACGGATTTTTTCTTTTTTCTTCCCTGCATATCCATGCTCCTTTGAAAAAAGGCTTTGCTCCGCCGCAAAGCCTTGCTGATTATGCTCCTAAATGCTGATCTATCACCTGTGCGATCTCCTCCGGACTGCAGTTGAGCGCGAAGCACAGCTCGGATTCCAGAATCTGACGTGCGGAAAGCAGCATCTTCTTCTCCCCCGTGGACAGGCCATGCTCCCTCTCGCGTGCGGAAAGACTTTTGACTACCTGTGCCACCTCGCTCAGGTCACCCGAACGGATGTGCAGCATGTTTTCCCGATACCGCTGATTCCATCCCTTATTCTCCCCGCGGGCAATATCGTCCAGCCGTTGTACAAACGCCTGCGCCTGCGCACGGGAACAGACCGGGCGGATGCCCAGCTTTTCACACGCATCAATCGGGATGAACAGCTGTGTATCGTCCAGCGCCAGCCTGAGGGCATAATACGTCGTAGGCACACCGTCTATTGTGCGCTCGACAATATCCGCAATCACGCCTGCGCCATGCAATGGATGAACGACCTTATCGCCGATCTGATACATAATGCCTCCGTTCCAGCAAGCCTCTGTGATCTTTTTTATCTTACATCATATTGACACTATTGGCAAGGTTTTTCGCACTTTTCACACCAATCAGCATACCGATGAGCAGCAGCCAGCAACCGCCCCCCGCGCGCAGAAGCCAAAGGCCGCAGCAGAAGAGGCCCACGGCGCTCAGCAAAGCCAGCGCTGCCCGTACGGTTGCCGCACCGCCCGCGCACAAGTGCTCCAGCACCATACCGCCGTCGAGCGGCGGCAGCGGCAGCAGATTGAACGCGCCGAGCAGCACGCTTGCGCCAGCAAGCCGGTACCAGCCACACGCCTGTGCCAGCGCGGTCAGCGCAAAGCTCGCCGCCGGTCCTGCCAGACACACCGCCGCCCGCGCAAACCGCCCTTCGGGCAGTGCGCAGTGCAGCACCGCGCCGCAGCAGGTCAGCGTCAGTCGGTGCAGCCGCCCGCCAGACAGGTGCAGCACCAGCAGATGCCCGCCCTCGTGCACAGCGGCAGCCAACAGCACCAGCGGCAGCACGTTTGTCCGATCCGTGCACCACAGCGCAGCGAGCAATACGAGAAACCCATCCCGCACCTCAACCCGACCGCGCGTCACGCCAGTTCCAGATAGTCCGACGGATCGAGCGCCATGCCGTCCTTCCACAGTTCAAAGTGCAGATGCGGCCCGGTCGTGTTGCCCGTCTGCCCGACCAGCGCAATTTCACCGCCGCATTCTACCTCATCCCCCACGCCTGCCAAAATGCTGCTGCAATGCGCATACAACGTGGAAAACCCGTCTGCATGGTCAACAATCAGATACTTCCCATAATCGGACTCTCCCACCTCGCGCACCGTGCCGTCGGCAAAAGCCGCGATGGGCGTACCCTCATCTGCGGCGATATCCAAGCCGTAATGAAATGCCGGCTCCCCCGTGGTCGGACTTAACCGGCTGCCAAAGGCCGAAGTCAGCGTCCCTTCCGTCGGCACAGCATGCTCAAACGACAGCGCATGCACCGTATCATCCACCGTATCCGGGAACAGGCTTTGCTCCCGGCCGAGCACATCTTCCGCACCGCCCGAGGATGCCGCGTAGACGTTCTCCCCGCCGGACTGCTCCCCAAACACCGCATCCGCATCCTCCCCACCGAATGCAGCAAGCATCTGATCCACACCGGGTGTGCCTGCGAGCACCTGCGCCGCCTTCTCCCGTGCGGCGACCGCAAAAGGCGTATCCGTATATTTGACAATCCCCGCGGCAAGCACCAGCGCCACCACCAGCAGTAAGCCTTTTCCGCTGCCTGCACGCTTGCGCACCGGACGTTTTCCTGTCATGTCCGCCGCCTCCTTTCACTTGGTATAGCTTATGCAGAGCCAGGACAGGAATATGCCGCCGTACCTTTCGCATATCTCCCGCGCCATCAAGCAGCCGCTCTGTGAGCGGCATCGAAAAGTCGAGCTTTGCCCGACTTTTCGATACAAACAGAAAAAGAGCTTCGGAAAATCCGAAGCTCTTTTTCTGCAATCGGTATTCCCAGCCATAGGCTGGCGATACCGTTTCTTATTTGCGGCTGTATGCCGCAAATAAAGCAATCAGCAAACGCCCTGTGCGAGCATCGCGTCGGCAATCTTCTCGAAGCCGCCGATGTTGGCGCCCATGACCAGATTGTCCTTATGGCCGTACTTCTCCGCCGCGGTGATGCAGGTCTTGAAGATGTTGACCATGATATCGTGCAGACGCTGGTCGACCTCCTCAAAGGTCCAGGACAGACGCAGCGAGTTCTGGCTCATCTCCAGACCGGAGGTTGCAACGCCGCCTGCGTTTGCAGCCTTCGCCGGGCCGAAGAATACGCCGTTTGCATGGAACGCAGCAACTGCCTCCGGCGTGGACGGCATGTTTGCGCCCTCAGCAACAAACTTGCAGCCGTTTGCAATCAGCGTCTTGGCATCGTTCTCGTCCAGCTCGTTCTGGGTCGCGCAGGGCAGCGCGATATCGCACTTAACGCTCCACGGACGCTGGCCCTCGGTATAGGTGCTGCCCGGCACACGCTCTGCATACTCCTTGATGCGGCCGCGCTTGACTTCCTTAATGTCCTTCACAACATCCAGATTGATGCCGTTGGGATCGTAGATGAAGCCGTTGGAGTCGGACACGGTAACAACCTTCGCGCCCAGCTCGGTCGCCTTCTGGCAAGCGTAGATGGCAACGTTGCCCGAACCAGAGATCGCAACCGTCTTGCCCTCGAACGAGGTGCCCTTGTATGCGAGCATTTCCTTCATGTAGTAGCACAGGCCGTAACCGGTCGCCTCGGTACGGGCCAGAGAGCCGCCATAGGACAGGCCCTTACCGGTCAGAACGCCGGTGAACTCATTCTTCAGACGCTTGTACTGACCGTACATAAAGCCGATCTCACGGCCGCCGACACCGATGTCGCCCGCCGGTACGTCGGTGAACTGACCGATATGCTTGGACAGCTCGGTGATAAAGGACTGGCAGAAACGCATTACTTCCGCATCAGACTTGCCCTTCGGGTCAAAGTCGGAGCCGCCCTTGCCGCCGCCCATGGGCAGGCTGGTCAGGCTGTTCTTGAAGCACTGCTCAAAGCCCAGGAACTTGATAACCGAAGCGTTAACGGACGGATGAAAACGCAGACCGCCCTTGTACGGGCCGATTGCGGAGTTGAACTGTACGCGGAAGCCGCGGTTCACCTGAACCTTGCCCTCATCGTCTACCCACGGAACACGGAACATCACCATGCGCTCCGGCTCAACGATGCGCTCGATGATACCGTTCTTCTCCAGCTCGGGACGGGCTTCGACAACCGGCTCAAAGCTCTCGAGAACTTCGAGAACCGCCTGCTGAAATTCCGGCTCATTCGGATTGCGCTTTTGCACGGTCTCATATACGCGCTTGAGGTAAGAATTGGTAAGTGCCATTTTGTTTGTCCTCCTTACATTTCTGCCGCAGTCTCTTTCCAATTTTCAGGAAAAAGTGCGGAATCGCTTACATACTCGCGGTAGTGTGTAACTATTATATAGTATTTCGCGGAAGAGTGCAATAATTTAGCATGTTAAAAATATACATTTTTTCCTTGTCGAAAGGGGATAGAAATTGTGACATTTACCTGATATAATGAAACAGTCAAAGGAGAAACTTGCAAAATGACAGTTTTTGAAAAAATTTATGCAGTTGTGCGGCGCATCCCGCGCGGCACGGTGGCTACCTACGGACAGGTGGCTTTTCTTGCGGGCAATCCGCGTTGGGCACGAGTTGTAGGCTACGCCCTGCACGTAAATCCCGACCCGGAGGGCATCCCCTGCTACCGCGTGGTGACAAAAGACGGACATACCTCCCCCGCGTTTGCCTTCGGCGGTGCGGACACGCAGCGCGCCATGCTCGAAGCCGACGGCGTGGAATTTACGCCGGACGGCCGCGTGGACATGCAGAAATACCAATGGGAGGGCTTATCCTATGATTGACATTGCCAAACTGACCGAGCTGGCCGTCGCCTACGACGCAGGCGACCCGCGCCGCGTGCAGCATTTGATGAAGGTCTATGCGTTCTGCCGCATCATCGGGCAGAGCGAGGGGCTGGACGAAAAAACGCAGAACACCCTTGAAGCGGCCGCCATCCTGCACGACATCGGCATCCACGAGGCAGAGCACAAGCACGGCTCTTCCGCCGGCAAGTGGCAGGAGGTGGAAGGCCCGGCGGTCGCCGCGCCGCTGCTGAAACGGGCAGACGCTGATCCGGCAGCGTGCGAACGGGTCCTCTGGCTGATTGCACACCACCATACCTATACCGCCTCCGAGGACAAGGACTTCCGTATCCTGCTTGAAGCGGATTTTCTGGTCAACGCTTATGAAGACACGCTCCCGCCGGATGCCTGTCAAGTTGCGGATGAACAAGTATTCCGCACACATACCGGCCGAATATTTTTGCAGAATTTATATCTTACGCCGCCCTATCAGCCGTAAATCTGCACAAACGCGAATCGTATTTTGCCTGCCGCTCTGTCATGCGGCAGGCTTTTTTTGAACATTCTGTGAAGATGGTTGACATTGCCTTTCAACCAGCTATAATGTGTTAGTAAGCTAATAGTAAGGAGGCTAACAAAGTGTGCGAAAAGCGAATCGGCACAGAGCTTGGCATGCTGGGCAACCTGCTCAAACGACAGATGGTCTGCACCACCGGCAAAGATGAATTAGCCAACATCACCGGCATGCAGGCGATGATTCTGTGGTTCCTGATGCAGGCAAAGGAAGCGCGTTTCCAGCGGGATGTCGAAACCCATTTTCGCATCCGTCGTTCCACCGCAACCGGTATCCTGAACCTGATGGAAGATCACGGTCTGCTGCGGCGCGAACCGGTGGAACAGGACCGGCGGCTCAAACGGCTGGTGCTGACCGACCGGGCCAAGGCGCTGTATGAGCGCATCCATCAGGCAATGGCGCAAACCGAGGCACTTATGGAAGAGGGTATTGATCCGGAAGATCTTGCCGTCTGGTTTCGTGTCTGCGAAAAAATCCGCGCCAATTTAGAAAATTATCAATGCAAGGCTTCGGAGGGACAAGGATGATTAATAGGCTGTTAAAAAGCGTGCGTGCATTTAAAAAAGAAGCGCTGCTCACGCCGTTTTTCGTTGTGCTGGAGGTCGTGATGGAGGTCGTCATCCCCGCAGTGATGGCGCTGCTGATCGACCGGGGCATTGATGCGCAAAACATGGGGGAAATCTGGAAATACGGCATCATTCTGATCGTCTGCGCCATGCTTGCGCTGATTTTTGGCGCGGCGGCAGGCACTTATGCTGCGCGTGCCTCAACGGGCTTTGCCCGCAATCTGCGCCACGACATGTATTATGCGGTGCAGGATTTCTCATTTTCCAATATTGATAAGTTCTCCACCGGCTCCATTGTCACCCGTCTGACAACCGACGTTACCAACGTGCAAAACGCCTTCCAGATGTGTACACGCATCGCGGTGCGCTGCCCGGTGATGCTGGTGTTCGCACTGGTCATGGCGTTCCAGATCAACAGCCAGCTGGCGCTGATCTTCCTGTGCGTACTGCCGATTTTGGCGATCGGTCTGGGAGTGCTGATGAAAACCGTCGCGCCGGTATTTGAGCGCGTGTTCAAAACTTACGACCGCATGAATACGGTCGTGCAGGAAAACGTGCGCGGCATCCGCGTGGTCAAGGCCTATGTGCGTGAGGACCACGAAACCGAAAAGTTCAAGGGTGTGTCCGGCCTGCTGTACCGCCAGTTCTCCAAGGCGCAGAAAACCATGGCGGGCGTTATGCCGCTCATGCAGTTTTGCATGTACGCCTGCATGCTGCTCATCTCATGGTTCGGCGCGCGTCTGATCGTGGGCGGCACCATGACGACCGGCGAACTGACCAGCCTGTTTTCCTACGCGATGCAGATTCTGATGAGCCTGATGATGGTGGCCATGGTATTCGTCATGATCACCATGTCCAAGGCCAGCGCGGAGCGCATCGTGGAGCTGCTTGAAGAAAAGCCCGACCTGCACAACCCGAAAAGCCCGGTCAATGAGGTGAAAAGCGGCGATATTGACTTTGATGACGTCAACTTCAGCTACAAAGGCGACGCAAGCAAGCTCGCACTCCGGGATGTCAACCTGCACATCAAAGCCGGTCAGACCATCGGTATTCTGGGCGGTACCGGCTCGGCAAAGTCCACTCTGGTACAGCTTATCCCGCGCCTGTATGATGTAACCACCGGCTCGGTCAAGGTCGGCGGCGTGGATGTGCGCGACTACGATATTGAAGTGCTCCGCGAACAGGTCGCCATGGTACTGCAGAAAAACGTGCTGTTCTCGGGCACGATCAAGGAAAATCTGCGCTGGGGCGACGAGCACGCCACAGATGAAGACCTCAAGCGTGTCTGCCGTCTGGCTCAGGCCGACGAGTTTATTGAGCAGATGCCGGATAAGTACGATACCTACATTGAACAGGGCGGCACCAACGTGTCCGGCGGCCAGAAACAGCGTCTGTGCATCGCCCGCGCGCTGCTGAAAAAGCCCAAGGTGCTGATTCTGGATGACTCGACCAGCGCAGTCGATACCAAGACTGACGCACTCATCCGCCGTGCCTTCGCGGAAGAGATTCCTGATACGACCAAGCTGATTATCGCGCAGCGCATCTCCTCCGTACAGGACGCCGACCAGATCGTCATTCTGGACGGCGGCGCGATTCAGGCCGTCGGCACACACGAAGAGCTTCTGGCAAACAATTCTATCTATCAGGAGATTTACAACCAGCAGATGAAGAAAGGAGGCGAGGAATAATGGCAGGACCCGCAACAAGAGGACCCATGGGCGGTCACGGCGGCCCGGGCCGTCACGGTCATATGGGCGGTGGCAAGCGCAGCAAGAACCCCAAAAAAACCCTCGCGCGTTTGCTTCGTTACTTTCGGGGCGGTTACGCCGTGCAGTTTGCCGTGGTACTGGTCTGCATCCTGTTTTCTGCGGTAGCGAACGTCGCCGGCTCGATGTTCCTGCGCGTACTCATTGACGACTATATTGCGCCGCTGCTTTTACAGGCCTCACCCGTGTTCACGGGGCTGGTTCATGCGATTTCGCTCATGGCACTTGTGTATCTGGTGGGCATCGTTTCGACCTTCCTGTATAACCGCATTATGGTGTCCATTTCACAGGGTATCCTCAAGCAAGTGCGCGACGAAATGTTCGAGCGCATGCAGAAACTGCCCATCCGTTATTTTGACACCCACACCCACGGCGACCTGATGAGCCACTTTACCAACGATACCGACACGCTGCAGCAGATGCTCAGCCAGTCCGTACCGCAGATGTTCTCCTCGCTGATGACCATTATTGCCGTGTTCATCGCCATGCTGGCGACCAATTTCTGGCTGACGCTGTTTGTGCTGGTCGGCATCGCTGTCATGCTGGTGGTTGTTAAGCGCATCGGCGGCCAGTCCGCCCGCTTCTTCCTCGAGCAGCAAACCGCGCTGGGCAAGGTCAACGGCTATATTGAGGAAATGATCGGCGGACAGAAGGTCGTCAAGGTATTCTGCCATGAGGAAAAATGCAAAGAACAGTTTGACGTGCTCAATGACGCGCTGCGCGAAAGCGCCAAAAACGCCAACACCTTCGCTAACATTCTCATGCCGATTATGATGAATATTGGTAACCTGCTGTATGTGCTGGTGGCTGTGGTCGGCGGCACGCTGGCGCTGTCCGGCGTGGTCGGCAGCAGCATCACCATCGGCGTTATTGCCTCCTTCCTGCAGCTGACCAAATCGTTTACCATGCCGGTCACCCAGATTTCGCAGCAGTTCAACTCCATCATTATGGCGCTGGCCGGCGCCGAGCGTATCTTCGAGCTGATGGACGAAGCGCCCGAGCAGGACAACGGCTACGTCACACTGGTTAACGCGAAGTACGACAAGCAGGGCAATCTGGTGGAGACCCCGGAAAAAACCAACATCTGGGCATGGAAGCACCCGCACGAGGACGGCACCATCACTTACGAGCAGGTCAAGGGCGATGTGCGTTTCTACGATGTAGACTTCGGCTACAACCCGGATAAAATCGTACTGCATAACATCACGCTGTATGCCGAACCCGGCCAGAAAGTCGCTTTTGTCGGTGCGACCGGCGCGGGCAAGACCACGATCACCAACCTCATCAACCGCTTTTATGATATCGCAGACGGCAAAATCCGCTATGACGGCATCAACATCAACAAAATTAAGAAGGCCGATCTGCGCCGCTCGCTGGGTATCGTTTTACAGGATACCAACCTGTTCACCGGCACCATTCGCGACAACATCCGCTACGGCAATCTGGACGCCACCGATCAGGAGGTCGAAGCGGCAGCGCAGCTGGCCAACGCCGACGACTTTATCCGCCGTCTGCCGGACGGATATGACACCGTCATCGACGGCGAAGGCGGCAGCCTGTCGCAGGGCCAGCGTCAGCTGATTTCGATTGCACGCGCAGCCGTTGCCGACCCACCGGTTATGATTCTTGACGAGGCGACCAGTTCGATTGATACACGCACGGAATCCATTGTGCAGGCAGGCATGGACAGCCTGATGTACGGCCGAACGGTGTTTGTCATCGCGCACCGTCTGTCAACCGTACAGAACGCGGACGTCATTATGGTGCTTCAGCTCGGTCACATCATCGAGCGCGGCAACCACAAACAGCTGATTGCCGAGCACGGCAAATATTATCAACTCTACACAGGCGCATTCGAGTTGGAGTAGACCTCTCGCAATCGCATCAACAAAAAAAGAACCGCCTCACAGCGGTTCTTTTTTAATTATTGCATGGATATGCGGTGCAGAATCTGCCGAAATCGGATGAGAAACAATGTGGTGGTTGTCGCGGCTGCAAGCAAGTCGGCAATCGGCTCGGCAAAGAATACCGCAAACAGCTTATCCTCAAAAAAATGCGGCAGAATCAAAATCATCGGAATGAGCAGGATGATCTTTCGCTCAAGCGCGAGAAACAGCGAAATCTTGGCCTCTCCCAGCGCGACAAAGCATTGCTGGAATGTGTTCTGAAACGCCGACACAAAGCCCACGGCAAAATAGATGCGCAACGCCCATGCCGTCTCTTCGATAAGCGCGCTGTCGTGTGCAAACAAACGCGCAAGCATATGCGGCGCGAGCATCGCAAGCGCCCAAACCCCAAACGCAAATATGCAGGCAATCAGCAGGTTATACTTGACCGACTGTTTCATGCGGTCGGGCCGCTTCGCACCGTAGTTGAAGCTCAAAATCGGCTGCGCCCCCTGCGCCAGCCCCATCAGCGGCATCTGTACCATCTGCGCAACCGAAGTCAGTATGGTCATCGCGCCGACGGCCAAATCACCGCCGTATTTCTGCAACGATACATTGAATGTTACGGTCAGCAAACTTTCGGTCGACTGCATGACAAATGGTGACGCGCCCAATGCAATCGCGGGCAGCAGCAAGCGCTTATCCAACCGGAAAAAGGCTCTTTTCAGCCGCAGCGTGCTGTTTGCGCCGGTCAGAAAGCGCACCACCCACAAAGCGGAAACCGCCTGCGAGATGACGGTTGCAATCGCCGCGCCGCGCACGCCCAGCCCGAACACAAAGATAAACACCGGGTCCAGCGCAACATTTAATGCCGCGCCGATGAGCACGGTTTTCATCGCTACGCCGGACTTGCCCTGCGCAGTGATAAAACCGTTAAGTCCGAGCGCGGTCATGACAAAAATCGTACCCAGCACATAGATGTTGAGGTACTGCATCGCATAGGGAAGCGTGTCTGCCGACGCGCCAAACAGCACCAGCAACGGCTCCTGAAACAGCAGGAACAGCGCGGTCAGCACAACCGCCAACCCCCACAGAGAAGCGGTACAGGTGCCCAGCGTACGCTCCGCCTTTTCGTGCTGCCCCGCGCCCATCGCAATCGAAGCGCGCGGCGCACCGCCCATGCCAATCAGTGCGGCAAAGGCCGATATCAGCGTGATAACCGGAAAGGTCACACCCATACCAGTCAGCGCCAGCTTTCCCTCTACCGGAATCTGTCCGATATAGATGCGGTCGACGATGTTGTACAACAGGTTGACTACCTGCGCGCACACGGTCGGCAGCGCAAGACGAACAAGCAGCGGGCCGACCGGGTCGTTGCCCAGATCGGCCACACGCTTTTGCTTTTTCTGTTTTTCCATGTCAGTGCGCTTTATCCTCCCGAATCAGGATGCGCAACGCCTCAACCGCCGTGCGTACACCGCGCTCAGCTGCGTCGGGCGGGATGCTTGGCGCGTCGTCATTATCTGCGTTCCACAGGACATTGAGCACCGCGCCGCAGCGCACATGCAGCACCTGCGAGACAATCAGCAGCGCCGCGGTCTCCATTTCGCTGGTCAGCGCCCCCGCCGCCTTCCAAGCCTTCCACTTGGCGAGCAGCTCATCCGCAATGGGCTGCTGCGCGGGGCGAATCTCACCGTAAAAGCTGTCCTTGGACTGGATGACGCCGACGTGATGGGTCAGGCCCAGTTTAACCGCCGCGTCCCGCAGCGCGCTGACAACCGCAAAATTCGCTGCCGCTGGGAACTCGATCGGCAAATACTCACGGCTCGTTCCCTCCTGCCGGATGGCCGCAGTCGCAATGACGATATCGCCGCCGCAGACCTCGTCCACAATGCCGCCGGAGGTGCCAACACGGATGAAGGTATCCGCACCGCACTCAACCAGTTCTTCCAGCGCAATGGCAGCCGACGGTCCGCCGATGCCAGTCGAGCACACCGCGACCGGTTCGCCGTCCAGCGTACCCGTCCAGATCGTATACTCACGATTTTGGGCGATCTGCTTGGGCTTGTCAAAATAGCGCGCAATTTTTTCGCAGCGCGCCGGGTCGCCCGGCAGAATCACATACCGGCCTACATCGCCCTTGGTAATCTGCAAATGCATCTGTTTTCCATCAATCAACATACCGTTTTTCCCTCCCGTTCAATCACTCGGATGTTTTTTTCCGCTTTTGCGCGCGGCAGCATGACCTCATGCCCGCAGCCCGTGCATTTGAGCTTAAAATCCATGCCCGTGCGCAGCACCTTCCACTGCTTGGAGCCGCAAGGATGCGGCTTTTTCATGGTCAGTATATCGCCGATCTGCACGTCCATACTCATTTCCCCTTCCTTCAGGATGGCCGCCGCCATCTTATCGCTTTTATCATACCATATTTGCAGTGCTAATCCCAGCCGTTTTTTCATATAGTAAGACAGACCCCAAAGGAGGCTCTGCTATATTATGAAAACAAGCGAATGCTATCTGCCCGAGGGCAGTTACACCGCGCTGCCCGAGGTACGGCAGGCACTCACATCCCTCGACGGACTGCGGCACGCACAGGATGAAGGGATGATTCTGGAAGCGGTCGCGCAGCGATGCACCCCCGCGCATGACCTACTATTCGACCTTGGCTTTGCACAGGGCATTATGCCGCGCTCGTGCTGCGCGCTGGGCGTGGCCGAGGGAGACACGCGGGAAATTGCCATCCTGTCCCGCGTGGGCAAGCCCACCTGCTTTGTTGTCACCGAGATCGACGAAAGCGCAGACACGCCGCTCATCTGGCTGTCGCGCACCATTGCGCAGCAACGCGCACAGGACTATTTGCTCGAAACTCTGCGTCCGGGCGACGTCATTCCGGCCGCCGTCACCCATCTGGAGAACTTCGGCGCGTTTGTCGATATCGGCTGCGGTGTGGCGTCGCTCATCGGAATTGAAAACCTTTCGGTGTCGCGCATTTTCCACCCTGCCGACCGGCTGCACGTCGGCCAGCGCATCCGCGCTGTCGTGCGCTCTGTCGATGCACAGGCGCGCCGCATTTCGCTGACGCATCGCGAGCTGCTCGGCACCTGGGAGCAGAACGCCGCGCTGTTTTCGCCCGGCGAAACCGTGCGCGGGGTGGTGCGTTCGGTCGAGCCATACGGCATTTTTATTGAGCTTGCCCCCAATCTGTCCGGCCTTGCCGAGCCGCGCGACGACCTCGCGCCCGGCACCATCGTGTCGGTTTACATCAAATCCATCCTGCCGCAGCGCATGAAAATCAAGCTGACCGTCATCGACGTGCTTGCGCCTGCGGGCACGCCCGATCCGCCGCCCTATTTTATTACCGAGGGACATATCGACCAATGGGTGTACACCCCCGCCTGCTGCGACCGAAAACACATCGCAACCGTGTTCGAGTGAGACTTATTTTGCGCCTTTGACGCGCTCCCAATAGGCTTTTGCCGCCTGTTCAGTCTTGTTCGGGCCGTAATCATAGTAATGTGCATCCTTGATTTCATCCGGCAGATACTGCTGCCGCACCCAATGATTGGGGAAGGCGTGCGGATACTGATAGGTCAGCCCACGGCCGAGCTTTTGCGCACCACCGTAGTGCGCATCCTTGATATGCACCGGGATATCTCCGGTTTTGCCCGCGCGCACATCCGCCATCGCCGCGTCAATCGCGGCGGCGGCACTGTTGGACTTGGGGGCGGTGGCCATCAAGAGGGCCGCCTCGGCCAGCGGAATGCGCGCCTCGGGCAGACCAAGCTGGAACGCGCTGTCTACGCACGCCTTGACAATGGCCGCGCACTGCGGATACGCTAAACCGATATCCTCGCTGGCAATGACCAGCATACGCCGCGCAGCCGAAATCATATCGCCTGCTTCGAGCAGGCGTGCGAGATAATGCAGCGCGGCGTCCGGGTCCGAGCCGCGGATGGACTTTTGCAGCGCAGACAGGATATCGTAATGGCTGTCCCCGTCGCGGTCGTAGCGCATGTTGGAGCGCTGCGCCGCCTGTTTCGCGTCCGCAAGGGTCACGCCGTCCGCGCCTGCGCCCAGCACAAGCAGTTCTACCGCGCCCAGCGCCTTGCGCACGTCCCCGCCAACCGCCTGCGCGATGTAAGCCGCGACACCATCCTCGACGGGCATGCCTTTGTCACCAATGGCAAGCGCAAACGCCCGCTCGACCGCACGCTGCATATCCTCTGTCTCGATGGGCTTGAACTCAAAGACCGTGCTGCGGCTGAGAATCGCGTTATAGACGTAAAAATACGGGTTTTCCGTCGTGGACGCGATCAGCGTCATTTTGCCCGTTTCAATGAATTCTAACAGGCTCTGCTGCTGCTTTTTATTGAAATACTGAATCTCGTCCAGATACACCAGCGCGCCGTTGGGCGCAAGGAAGGTGTCCAGTTCGTCAATAATCGCCTTGATATCCGCAATGCCGGCAGTCGTAGCGTTCAGATGATATAGCTTGCGCTCGGTCTGCTTTGCAATAATAGACGCGACCGTTGTCTTGCCCACGCCGGACGGGCCATAAAAAATCATATTCGGAATCGTACCCGACGCAATCACGCGGCGCAGCAGACCGGTTTTGCCCAGCAAATGCTGCTGTCCAACCACATCATCCAAGGTTTTCGGACGGATTTTATCCGCTAAAGGTTGATACATTTCTTTCTCCTTATAAAATCAGGCTGCGGCGACAAGCGCAGTAATGATTGCCTAGCCGAATACGCTGATGAGCGACAGCGGAATCAATAGTAGCGCGGCAATGCGCTCTGCACCGCGTGGCTGCCCGTGGAACAGTCGTACAATCACACCGCAGGCAAGCGCGGCAAACAGCACAAACCACAGTACGGGCGCTTTATACATCCATGCAGCACCACTATACAGGCCAAGCAGACCGCCTACGTCACCCACAGTTATTGCATATATCACCAACACATATAACGACCACAGCGCTGCCACAAAGCCAAGTGCATATCCTGCCCTTTTCATGTCGCTCCCTCCTAACGGTGATGGCATAATTATATCACGATTTTTGTTCACGCACAAACAGGGCTTGACTTTCTCGCTTTACTGTGATAAACTATCCGCAGTCAGTAAAGCAAAAGGAGAGTTTCCCGATGGACAAGCCCTTTCTCGCAAAGCTGCGCCGCATCGACCCCTATGTGCCGGGCGAGCAGCCGCAGAGCGACGATATCATCAAACTAAACGCCAACGAAAACCCGTATCCGCCCGCGCCGGGCGTGCAGGAAACGCTGCGTACCTTTGACGCCTCGCACCTTGCGCTCTATCCGGATGCAAACGGCAAAGCACTCAAAACCGCGCTTGCAAACCGCTTTGGCGTAAAGCCGACGCAGGTGTTTCTCGGCAACGGCTCAGACGACGTGCTGGCACTCGCGTTCCAGTCGTTTTTCTGCTCGGGTGAGCCGATTCTCTATCCGGATATCACCTACTCGTTCTATCCGGTCTGGTGCGACCTGTTCCGTATCCCATATGCGACCGTGCCGCTGGACGAAGCCTTCTGCGTGAATGTACGCGACTATGACAAGCCAAACGGCGGCATTGTTCTGCCCAATCCCAACGCACCGACCGGACGCGGCCTGTCGCTTGACTTGCTTGAGGATCTGTTGCAGCACAATGCGGACTGCGTCGTCATCATCGACGAAGCCTATGTCGACTTCGGCGCACAGAGCGCGGTGCCGCTCATCGAGAAATATGAAAACCTACTTGTCGTGCAGACGATGAGTAAGTCGCGTTCGCTCGCCGGCCTGCGCATCGGCTATGCGCTCGGCTCGGAAACGCTGATTGCGACGCTCGAGGCGGTCAAAAACTCCTATAACTCCTACACCATGGACGCACTTGCGCTCGCCGCAGGCGAAGCCGCGGTCGCGGACGAGACGTATTTTCAGGAAACGTGCCAAAAGGTCATAGCCACGCGCGAGCGCACGGCCGACGCGCTGCGTGCGCTGGGCTTTACTCTCCAGCCTTCGTTGACCAACTTTCTGTTTGTCACGCACCCGAACAAAAAGGCATCGGAGATTTTTGAATACCTGCGGCAGAAAAACATCTTTATCCGATATTTTAATCTGCCGCGCATCGACAACTATCTGCGTATTACAATCGGCACGGATGACCAAATGGATCGCATGATCGACGCATTGCGCACTTTCCTGTAAATCCTCAAACCATAAAAAAGCGGAACCGAAAACGGTTCCGCTTTTTCTGTCTTATGCTTTATCGAGCAACTTGATGATTTCATCGAGCTTGCTTTCGCGGGCCTGCTCGTCGCCCGTTTCAAAAGCATCCTGCACACAGCCCGCCAGATGGCCGCGCAGCACCTCACGCTGCGCTTTATGCACCAGCGACTCGACCGCCTGCAGCTGCATGACGATTTCCATACAATATCGATCGTCCTCAATCATCTTGAGCACTCCGTCGAGCTGGCCGCGCGCGGTGCGCAGCAGTGGCTCAACCTTTTTCCGATCCGCCCTCATTCGAGGCCGACCACCTTATAGCCCGCCTGCTCGACTGCCTCGGTCAGTTTGGCGTTGTCCGGCAGGGTGCTGCCTTTCACGGTCGCCGTGCCGCCCTGCAAATCCACCTGCGCGCTTACACCGTCAAATGCCTCCAACGCCTTCTTCACATGCGCCACGCAGTGCTCACACATCATACCTTCGATTTGAATTACTTTGGTCTGTTCCATTTTACTTTCTTCCTCCTTTGGCAGAATGACACATTGGCTGCTCTCCTGCTTGGGAGAGGCCTTGAAAAACTTCAAACGCAGTGCGTTGGAAACCACACAAACCGAGCTTAAGCTCATCGCGGCTGCACCGATCATCGGGCTGAGCTTGAGTCCCAGCGGCAGCCACAGCACACCCGCCGCAATCGGAATACCGATGCAGTTATAGAAAAACGCCCAGAACAGATTCTGACGGATGTTGCGCATGGTCTGCCGCGACAGCCGGATTGCATCAACCGCATCCATCAAATCGCTCTTCATCAGCACCACGTCCGCCGATGCAATCGCCACATCCGTGCCTGCGCCGATGGCGATGCCCACGTCCGCGCGTGCCAGCGCGGGGGCGTCGTTAATGCCGTCGCCAATCATAGCCACCTTATGACCCTGCTCCTGCTTTTCGCGCACGACACGCTCCTTATCCTGCGGCAACACCTCGGCCACCACGTCCTGCACATTTAGCTCGGCGGCAATGGATTGCGCGGTTGCCTGATTGTCGCCGGTCAGCAGCGTCACCTGCACGCCCAACTTTTGCAGCGTATCAACCGCAGCGCGGCTGCTCGGCTTGAGTACGTCCGCTACCGCAAAAATGCCGACCACCTGCCGGTTCGCCGCAAAATACAGCGGCGTTTTTCCCTCAGCAGCAAGTTTTTCGCCCATCTGCTGCGCCGAGCGCGACAGCGCAAGCCCATTTGCCAGCAGCATACGGCGATTGCCCGCCATGCAGCGCACACCGTCGATCACCGCGCGCACGCCCTGCCCCTCAATCATTTCAAACGAATCCGTTTGGCGTTCCCGGACATGCTTAGAGCGTGCATAGCGCACAATTGCATCCGCGAGCGGATGGTCGCTGTGCATCTCAAGAGACAGCGCCATCGACAGCAGATCCTCCGGCTCAACGCCAAAGGATTTGATATCTGTAACAACCGGACGTCCTTCGGTGACGGTGCCGGTCTTGTCCAGCACCACGCAGTCCACGCTATGCAGATTCTCAAGCGCTTCGGCCGACTGGAACAGTACGCCGTTTTTCGCACCCACACCCGTGCCTACCATGATGGCAACCGGCGTTGCCAGTCCCAACGCGCACGGACAGGAAATAACGAGCACCGCAATCGCGCGGGTCAAAGCAAAGCTCGGTGTTTCCCCGGCCACCAGCCAGATGATCGCAGTCACCAGTGCAATCGCCATGACAATCGGTACAAACACACCCGCGACCTTATCCGCAAGCTTGGCAATCGGCGCCTTGGAGGCACCCGCCTCCTCGACCAGCCGGATGATTTGGCTGAGCGTTGTATCATCGCCCACGCGCGACGCTTTCATGGCAAAATAACCATTTTTCGTCACAGTTGCGCCAATCACCGTGTCGCCTTTGCCCTTTTCCACCGGCATGGACTCGCCTGTGATGGCGCTCTCATCGAGATAGGCGTGCCCCTCTACAATCTCTCCGTCTACCGGCACAGCCTGCCCCGCGCGCACAATAACATAATCGCCCACGCGCACTTCTTCAATCGGTACGGTGATCTCCTGTTCGCCGCGTATGACTGACGCGGTTTGCGGCCGCAAATCCATGAGCGCGGCAATGGCCTCGCCGGTCTTACGCTTGGCGCGCGCTTCAAAGAACTTGCCGAGCGTGACAAGCGTCAGGATCATACCCGCGGACTCAAAATACAGGTCATGCGCATACTCATGCACGCGTGCCATGTCGCCTGCGACGCCCGCATAGCCGATCTGAAACAGCGCATACACGCCGTACACCACGGACGCACCGGAACCGACTGCAATCAGCGCATCCATTGTCGGCGCGCGATGCCACAGTGTGCGGAAGCCGTTGATAAAATATTTGCGGTTGACCAACAGGATGGGCAGCGTCAGCAGCAGCTGCACCAGTGCCAGCGCAAACGCATGCGCCTCACCGCTGACAAAGCCGGGCATCGGCAAACCGAACATCGGTCCCATCGAAAAATACATTAAAATGATAAGGAACACCGCAGAGACAAGGATGCGGTTTTTCATTTCATGCAGCGCATCCTCGGGCGCAGCATCCTTTGCAGGCGTTGCCGCGCGCGTACCGCCGTCCACGGCAGCGGTGTAGCCGCCCGCTTCAACCGCGCGCACGATTTGTTCATCGCCGCACGCGCTCTCGTCATACTCCACTGTCATACTGCCCGCCAGCAGGTTAACCTGCACCTCGCGCACCCCCGCCACCGCGGATACGCTCTTTTCCACATGTGCAGAGCACGCTGCGCAGCTCATCCCACCGACGCGAAATCGTTGTTTCATATCAGGATCTCCTTTTAACTCTCACCCCTCCCCCGGGGAGGGGGTCTGTTGCACAGTTAGTATAACGCACACACTTTCTTTTGTCAACCCTCTGTGAAAAGCACCGGTATTTTTTCTATACCCTCCCCGATTCATGGTTCTCTTACATAACAAAAGCCGCACGGTATCCGTGCGGCTTTTTGGTTTGGCATATCACTCGGTAATGGTCGTTGAGAAGGACAAACATTCCTCCTGTCCCGGACGCAGCATGCGCACGCCAACCTTGTTTTCAATTGCGTGGTCAAGATAGCCGCCATCGGGCAGCGTGCTCCACGGCTCCAAGCAGACATAGGGCACATCGAAATCCTTATACGCGCTCCACACCGCGAAATACGGAAAGTCCGCAAAGTCCATGGTCACGGTTCGGTTGTTTCGCGTATTTCCAATCGTGGCGCGGCGCACCGGAAGGTCGTCCATAATGATTGCGTCGTTGCGGAATGTCTCGCGCGTGATGGGCAGACGGCCGTCCTTGAGCAGCAAATCACCGTGCGCGCGGCTAAGCATCACGTTTTCATCCATCAGAACGGGATGCAGCACGGTCGTGCCCTCAAACGCCACAAAATAGTCTGCAATCGACTCATCCGGCTGCCAGCAGAGTGTATACCCATCATGCCCGCCGACCTCGTAATACATATCGGTATCGCTGCGGTTAAACACGATATGCTCTTTTTTCAAGGTTGCGTCTGTCAGCGTATAACGCACCGTGCAGACAAAATCCCACGGATACATTTTCTTGGTGAAATCATTCGCTTCCAGCACAAATTCCACATACTCTTCACCCGCAGCACCGACCTGCCATTCCAAATCGCGTCCGAAGCCGTGCTGGGTGATTTCATAGGGCGTTCCGCCCACGGTATAGGTTTTATCCTTGAGCCGCCCGACAATCGGGAACAGGAGCGGCGCATGCCGGTTCCACACGGCGGGATCCGCCTGCCAGACATACTCCGTGCCAGTCTTTTTACTCTTAAAGCTGGTTAATTCCGCCCCTAACGGGTTAATCTCCACCCGGAAAAGCTCGTTTTCCAACACCTGCATTATGTATCCGCCTCCCTTTTTTCTGATTTAAGCATAGCTTTTTTGAACCGCTGTGTCAATCCGCCGTCCTTTTTTTAGCATTTACGCTGGATTTCACAGCCTGCTTTTGGCAATTTCGCTGGATTTGTCCGGATACATTGACAATCACACTACATTGCATTACAATATAGCTACTACCTTGCAAAGCAAGATATCAAAGAAAGGAGTGCGCCCGGTGTGATACCGTCACAACTGCTCAAGGGTACGCTTGAGGGCTGTATTCTTGCCATACTCAGCCGCGCGCCGACCTACGGCTACCAAATTACCGAGCAGCTTTCTTCTTACGGCTTCGGCCAGATTGTCGAGGGTACGATTTATCCTCTGCTGCTGCGGCTGGAGAAGAACGGGTTGGCGCAGGCGGAATACCGCGCCTCCGAGGTCGGGCCAAAACGAAAATATTACGCGCTGACCGAAAAAGGCCGTGCACAATTGCAGGGCTTTCTCGCAAGCTACCGTGAGCTGACGCAAGCGGTCGACAAACTTCTGGCTGATACAGGAGAGGATAACGATGAACAAACGCACCAAATTGCTGCTACGGGAAAATAATGAGGCGGAAAAGCAGCTCTCCGCTGCCGCACAACAGATTTTGACCGACATTGTTGTTTATCTGCGCACGGCACCCATCAGCTTATATCGACAGGAGAGCGTGCGGCGGGATATCACGCAGATGCTTCTCGACGGCGAAGCGCGCGGCGACGATGCCCAGTCGGTAATCGGAAACGATTATCAGACCTTCTGTGACAGCGTTATCTCTGAGATACCGCCGCTATCGGCAAGCGCCCGCGCGCTGACAGCACTGCGGGACATTCTACCTGCCACTGTCGTTTTGCTGGTGATCTGGCTGATCGGCAGACTATCTGAATATGCCATCGGCATAGCGGCATGGCCGATGCTAACCGTGACCGTCGGGGATATACTCGGCGGTGTGCTGCTGCTGACAGCAGCTTCCGGCGCCGTCACGCTGATCAGCCGCACGTCTTTTTCCCCGGGCGCGCGGACGAGCAGACTGCTGTTTGTCATATTGTTTCTCTGCCTGCTTGCCGCATTATGTGCCGGTTTTTTCCTCGAGCAACCTCTGTTTACCATGCACTTTCTGCTTGCGCTTGTATTACCGCTCCTGCTGCTGTTCGCCTACAAATTGCTGGACAAAAAGCTGGACTGAAGCCAAAAAGTCCTGCCGGAATCCCGGCAGGACTTTTTCTATACTTTCCCGTCAAAGCGGCTCCATATTGGCATTCGCGTCTCTATTCTCCGCAATCCGGACATTGTTCCCGATAAGGGGACGCGCATCCCCATGACGATCCGATTAACGATTTTTCTTCCTCCGTCATGCTTTGCCACTTTTCGCAAGTTCGTTCGCTATGCGCTTACGCGAGCGCGGCCTTGAGCGCCTCTACCCTGTCGGTATTCTCCCACTTAACGCCCAGCTCCTCACGACCCATATGGCCGTAAGCAGCAAGCTGCTTGTAAATCGGCTTGCGCAGATCGAGTGTCTCGATAATTGCCGCCGGGCGCAGGTCAAATACCTTGCGTACCGCCTCGGCCAGCTTGCCCTCATCCACAGTGCCCGTGCCGAAGGTCTCAACCATGACGGAAACCGGCTCAGCCACACCAATGGCATACGCCAGCTGAATCTCGCAGCGCTTGGCCAAACCTGCCGCCACGATATTCTTAGCGACCCAGCGCGCCGCATATGCCGCCGAGCGGTCGACCTTGGTCGGGTCCTTGCCCGAGAATGCGCCGCCGCCATGGCGGCCAATGCCGCCGTAGGTATCGACAATGATTTTGCGGCCGGTCAGGCCGGAGTCACCCTGCGGGCCGCCGATGACAAAGCGGCCGGTCGGGTTGATGAAATACTTGGTATTCTCATCGAGCAGATGGGACGGAATAACCGGCTTTACCACTTGCTCAATCATATCCTTGCGAATCTGCTGGAGCGAAACGTCCGGGCTGTGCTGGGTGGACAGCACGACCGTATCCACACGCACCGGCAGGTTGTCCTCATCGTACTCAATGGTCACCTGGCTCTTGCCGTCCGGACGCAAGTAGGTGAACATACCATTCTTGCGCACCTCCGTCAGACGCTTGGCCAGCTTGTGCGCCAGCGAGATAGGCAGCGGCATCAGTTCGGGTGTTTCGTCGCACGCATAGCCGAACATCATGCCCTGATCGCCCGCGCCGATGGCGAGGTCGGCGTCCGACGCGCCCTCCTTGCGCTCAAGCGAGTTATCTACGCCCAGCGCAATGTCCGCAGATTGCTCGTCAATTGCGGTCAGCACCGCACAGGTGTCGCAGTCAAAACCGTACTTGGCGCGGTCGTAGCCGATTTCCCGAATCGTGTCGCGCACGACCTTGGGGATGTCCACATAGCAGGCAGTCGAGATTTCGCCCATCACCTGCACCATGCCGGTGGTGCAGGTCGTCTCACAGGCAACGCGCGCATATGGATCTTTCGTTAAGATTTCGCTAAGAATCGCATCCGAGATCTGATCGCAAATCTTGTCCGGATGTCCCTCGGTTACCGATTCCGAGGTGAAAAAATGATGTGCCATGGTATCGTTCCTTTCTTTCTAATGTACGTCGGGACATAACAAAAAACGCTCCCGTCAGGGAGCGAAAAAACCGTTTTGCCCCCTCATCTTTCGTGTTCCTACGCCGGATTTGGCACCTTACGCATGGTTTTGCGCAGGTTGCCGGGTTTCATTGGGCCGTTCCCTCCACCGCTCTGGATAAGGTCATATATTTACTTACGCAGTTTATTTTACATAAAAACAGAATATTTGTCAAGGGAAAATTTCAGCAAATTCGGATATTGTAAGCGGATTGACATTTTCTCTGCGCACCGTTATATTAAATAAGTAAGAATGTACCTTGCCGCCAGCCGATCTGTGCGGCTTTTTGATATGTTCTTACCGGCATTCACCATGCGTCCTGCGGACGCATTGTTTTTATCATGGGAGAGAATAAGGATATATGAACGTAAATGTAGGAATCGATATCGGCTCAACAACGGTTAAAATCGTCGTTGTGCGCGATGGCGAGATCATCCACAAGCACTATGAGCGCCACTTTTCCAAAGTACGCGAAAAAGCGGTCGAGCTGGTGCGAGATGCGCGCGCGCTGATTGGGGAAGACACCACGCTGCGCTGCGCCATCACCGGCTCGGCTGGGCTGGGCGTAGCCAAGGCTGCCGACATTGACTTTGTGCAGGAGGTTTTTGCCACCCGCAAGGCGGTCGGCGTACATGTGCCGCAGGCGGATGTGGTCATTGAACTGGGCGGCGAGGATGCCAAGATTGTGTTCCTATCCGGCCAGCTCGAGGAGCGCATGAACGGCTCCTGCGCAGGCGGCACCGGCGCTTTCATCGACCAGATGGCCGTGCTGCTGGACGTAACCCCCGGCGAACTGGATCAGCTTGCGCAGAATGCGGAGCGACTCTACACCATCGCATCCCGCTGCGGCGTATTTGCCAAATCGGATGTGCAGCCACTGCTCAATGAAGGCGCGCGCAAGGAGGACGTTGCCGCGTCCATTTTTCAGGCGGTCGTCAACCAGACGGTCGCGGGACTGGCGCAGGGCCGTGAAATCAAAGGCGACGTGCTGTTCCTCGGCGGGCCGCTGTTCTTCTTCAAGGGCTTGCAGCGCCGTTTTCAGGAGACGCTCGGTCTGGATGACGCGCATGCGCACTTCCCCGACCTTGCCCCCTACGCGATTGCCGCAGGCGCTGCGGAATACGCAGGCGACACGCAGAAAACCTATACGGTCTCGTCGCTGCTCGACGCGCTCGAGCAGGCGGCGGGCGCGCCCGTGGTGGCAAACTATCTGCCGCCGCTGTTTGAAAACGAAGCGCAGTATGAGGAATTCAAACATCGCCACGGCGTGCATGATGTCATGACGCAAAACGTTACCATGTACGAGGGCGACGCCTATCTCGGCATTGACTGCGGCTCGACCACGACCAAGCTGGTGCTGATTGGCGAGGACCATCAAATTCTGTACCACCACTACCAATCCAATAAGGGCAACC
The DNA here is from genome assembly GCF_052117205.1 of Candidatus Agathobaculum pullicola. Classification (NCBI taxonomy): domain Bacteria; kingdom Bacillati; phylum Bacillota; class Clostridia; order Eubacteriales; family Butyricicoccaceae; genus Agathobaculum; species Candidatus Agathobaculum pullicola. Next base: position 44,364 of record NZ_JBQKJP010000009.1, read on the forward strand.
CGGCGGACGTTATCCGTGAGCAGCTCACCCAACTGTATGAGCTGTGCGGCGACCGCGTACATATCGTGTCCAGCGCGGTCACGGGCTACGGCGAAGCGCTCATCCAGAATGCTTTCGGCGTGGATTTCGGTCTGGTGGAAACGGTCGCGCACTTCCGCGCGGCACGCCACTTCTGCCCAGATGTCGATTTCATCATCGACATCGGCGGACAGGACATCAAGTGCTTTAAAATCCGCAACAAGTGCATCGATAACATCTCGCTCAACGAGGCCTGCTCGTCGGGCTGCGGCTCGTTCATTGAGACCTTTGCCCGTTCGATGGGCTACTCTATCGAGGAATTTTGCAAGCTCGGCCTGTTTGCCCAGCATCCCATCGACCTCGGCTCGCGCTGCACGGTATTCATGAACTCCTCGGTCAAGCAGGCACAGAAGGACGGCGCAGGCATCGACACGATTTCGGCCGGCCTGTCGGTTTCGGTTGTCAAAAACGCACTGTATAAGGTTATCCGCGCGCACTCGCCGGATGACCTCGGCCAGCATATCGTTGTGCAGGGCGGCACCTTCTTAAATGACGCCATTCTGCGCTCGTTCGAGCAGGAAATCGGCCGCGACGTCACCCGTCCGGCAATCGCCGGCCTGATGGGCGCTTACGGCGCGGCGCTGCACGCCAAGGACAACCGCCCGGAACAGACCTCGCTCATCGGAACCGATGTGCTCTCGGCTTTCGAGCATACGGTGCGCACGGCGCGCTGCGGCCTATGCGAAAACCACTGTAACATGACCATCAACGACTTCGGCAGCGGCCGCCGCTTCATCTCCGGCAATCGCTGTGAGCGTCCGCTCGGCGGCGTGAAAAAGAGCGAGCTGCCCAACCTTTATAAATGGAAGCTGGATAAACTCAAAAGCTACGGCGAGCCATCCGGCAATCCCGCGCCGCTCGCCACGATCGGTCTGCCGTTCGGCCTGAACTATTACGAACTGCTGCCGTTCTGGACAACGTTCCTGCGCACGCTCGGCTTTGAAACCGTGCTGAGTGACGTGTCCACCCGGGATATGTATATGAAGGGCCAGCACTCCATCCCGTCGGACACCGTATGCTATCCGGCAAAACTGATGCACGGCCACATCGAAAACCTGCTGGAAAAGGGCGTGGACGCGATTTTCTATCCGTGCATGACCTACAACATGGATGAGGGCCGCGCGACCAACTGCTATAACTGCCCGGTTGTGGCATATTATCCCGAGCTATTGCAGGCCAACGTCGCGGCGCTTTCCGACTTCGACTTTATGATGCCGTATTTTGAGCTGGTCGATCCCAAGCGGTTTATCCAGCACGCGGCAAAATATTTCTGCGGCAAGTATCCGCAGCTGAAGAAAAAGCAGGTGGATGCTGCGGCTAAGGCCGCCTATCAGGAACTGGCCGACTATTACGCGCAGATCCGCGCGGAGGGCCAGAAGGCCATTGCCTATGCAGACACGCACGGATTGGATATCGCGGTCATCGCGGGCCGTCCGTACCATGTCGACCCGGAGATTAACCATGGCATCGACCAGCTGATTGCTTCGTTTGGACTGGTTATCGTGTCCGAGGACGCGGTCTGGCAGCTGACCGAAGCGCCGCAGGTACATGTCCTTAACCAGTGGACCTACCATTCGCGCATGTACGGCGCGGCCAAATACGTCACCAAAAAGGAAAACGCGCAGCTGATTCAGCTGGTGTCCTTTGGCTGCGGCATCGACGCCATCACCACTGACGAAATGCGCGCCATTTGCGAAAATGGCGGCAAACTCTATACACAGCTCAAGATTGACGAGATCAGCAACCTCGGTGCGGCAAAAATCCGCATCCGCAGTATGCTGGCTGCCGTAGAGGAGGGCAGAAAACTTGCAAAACAACAGCACAACGCCTAAAACTTATGAATACGCGCAGTTCACGGAAGAAATGCGCAAGGATTACACCATTCTGGTGCCCAATATGCTGCCCGTGCAGCTCGGCCTGATGTGCCGCCTGATGAAGAACTTCGGCTATAACATGGAGCTGCTCCACACCTTTGGGCCGAACATCGCAGAGCAGGGCCTGCGCAACGTCCACAATGACACCTGCTACCCCGCGCTTCTGGTTATCGGCCAGCTGCTGGACGCCATCGAGTCCGGCAAATACGATATCCACAAGATCGCGCTCATCCTGCCGCAAACCGGCGGCGGCTGCCGCGCCTCCAACTACATCCATCTGATGCGCAAGGCGCTGGAAAAGAACGGATACGGCTTTATTCCGGTCATTTCGCTCAACTTTGCCGGTCTGGAAGAGGATGCCAACCCCGGCTTCAAGCTGACCAAGACCATGCTCATCCAGATCGCTTACACGCTGCTCATTGGCGATTTGATTATGCTGGTGGCCAACCAGTGCCGCCCCTACGAGGTTGTGCCCGGCTCGACCGAAAAAGCCATCGAAATCTGCATGAATGCGGTCACTGCCCGCTTTACGGGCGACCGCATGGTGCGTTACAGCGAAGTCAAGCACCTGTACCAATATGTGCTGACCGCTTTCGGCAAACTGCGTCTGGATAAGACGCAGAAAAAGAAGATGGTCGGCATCGTGGGCGAGATTTATGTCAAGTTCTCCCCGCTTGGCAACAACCAACTGGAGGAGTTCCTGCTTTCGGAAGGCTGCGAACCGGTACTGCCCGGTCTGACCGACTTCTGCCTGTATTCCATCTACAACTCGGTTATCGACCATAACCTGTACGGCCGCTCGGCCAAGCGTGCCGCTATTTACAAATTCGTTTATCAGTTCCTGCTGGGCAAGCAGGCGGACATCATCAAGCTGATGAACAAGGACGGTAATTTCCGTCCCCCGATGCCGTTTGACGAGGTGCGCAAAAAGTCACGGGCCATCATCGGCGAGGGCGTTAAGATGGGCGAGGGCTGGCTGCTGCCGGCCGAAATGGTCGAGCTCATCAACGAAGGCGTGACCAACATCGTCTGCACCCAGCCGTTCGGCTGCCTGCCCAACCACATTGCGGGCAAGGGCATGATCCGCAGGATCCGCGAGGTCTACCCGCAGGCGAACATCGTCGCGGTCGACTATGACCCCGGCGCATCCAAAATCAATCAGGAAAACCGCATCAAGCTGATGCTGTCTTCGGCAGAGTGACGCAAAAGCCGGAACCTTCGGGTTCCGGCTTTTTCTGTCGCGCACACGGGGTTCTGCTGCCGCATAGGATGCAATGACCGCTTTCCCTGCGGGAAATGCGGCAAAAAATTTATCAAACTGGGAATGATTGCATGGATCACGAAATCTTTTCCCCGCTGTCCGAACTGCCCGAAGGCTCGGGGGCGCGGGTGCATGCCCTGCACCTGTCGGGCGGCATGCGCCGCCGTCTGCAAGACCTCGGGCTGGTGGCGGGCACGCGGGTGGCCTGCATCCAACGCGCCGCGGCAGGCGACCCGACGGCCTACCGTATCCGCGGCGCGATCATCGCGCTGCGGGCAGACGATGCCGCGCAAATTGAAATCGGGGTGGATACCTGATGGGGGCGGAGCGAACTCCGGTCGTGGCGCTGATGGGCAACCCCAATGTCGGCAAATCCACCGTCTTTAACGCGCTGACCGGCGCGCGCCAGCACACCGGCAACTGGAGCGGCAAAACCGTATCCGGTGCGCGCGGCACAATGCAATGCGGCGGACGGGAAATGACGCTGGTCGACCTGCCGGGTACGTATTCGCTGCGTCCCCGCTCAGCGGAGGAGCGCGTCGCGCGGGACTTTCTCGCCGATGGCGAAGCAGACGCCGCTGTTCTGGTTGCGGATGCAACCTGTCTGGAGCGCAACCTCATTCTGATTCTACAAGTGCTGGAACTGCTGCCCAACGTTGTTGTATGCCTGAACCTGATGGACGAGGCACGCAAAAAGCACATCCACATTGATATACCCGCACTTGAGCGCGAGCTGGGCGTACCGGTCGTGCCATGCGCCGCACGGCGCGGGCGGGGTCTGCCCGCGCTGACGCAGGCAGTTTGCAGCGTGCTGGATGGAGAAACCCTCCCCAGCCCCACGGCCATTCGCTATCCCGTCGAAATTGAGAACGCGGTGCACGCATCCGGCCTTGCGCGCGCAGAGGCGCTCGCCGCGCTCTCCGAGCATCCGCCAGAGGGGCTGTCCGCGCAGCAGTTAGACGATTGGATGACCGCCGCGGCAGCGCTGCGCGCCGAGGAGATCGCCCTGACCTGCGTACAGAGCCCCGCGGATGCGGATGCCCGTGACCGGCGCATAGACCGCATCCTGCTCAGCCGTCGGTTTGGGTTGCCGCTTATGCTGTTGCTGCTTGCGCTTGTCTTTTACATCACCCTGTTCGGCGCCAACATCCCGAGCGAATGGCTGGGCGAGCACCTGCTCGGTCTGAGCGTACCGCTTACCGCCTTTCTTTCCGCACTCGGCCTGCCGCCATTTGTCGTTTCCCTACTGGTAGACGGCCTGTGGCGTGTGCTGGCGACGGTTGTATCGGTCATGCTGCCGCCCATGGCCATCTTTTTTCCGCTGTTCACACTGCTTGAGGACGCAGGCTACCTGCCGCGCGTCGCCTTTCAGCTCGACCATGCGTTTCGCCGCGCACACGCCTGCGGCAAGCAAAGTCTAACCATGTGCTTGGGTCAAAAACGGATGCCGTCTTACGTTCTGCTCCCGCCAATCCGTACACTTCTCCCAAATTTGTACAAAAATGTCTTTTCAATTCTGTGTAGGGCGAAAAAGCTACATATCTCATCGGATTTCCGGCAATAAAACTCTTGTAATGCGCGCGGGTTTTGCTTAAAATGGTTGTGTATGATTTGTCGCCTGTAGGCGGCATAAGACTACACACAGAATGCGGAACAAACACTGCATGGAGGAGGAAGCATGAGTAAAATTGAACCGTATATCACCAGTATCCCGGATTTTCCCGAACGGGGCGTGATCTTTCGCGACATCACCACAGTCATCGGCAACGCAGACGGCTTGCAGCTATCGGTAGACGAAATGGCCGCGCTGCTGGAGGGGGAAACATTTGATGTAGTCGCGGGGTTGGAATCGCGCGGGTTCCTGTTCGGTATGCCGATCGCGTACAAGCTGCACAAGCCGTTCATTCCGATCCGCAAGGCAGGCAAGCTGCCGCGTGCGACCGCCGGTATGTCCTACGAGTTGGAGTACGGCACCGCCTCGATCGAGGTGCACCGTGACGACATTCAGCCGGGCATGCGCGTCGTGCTGATCGACGACCTCATCGCCACGGGCGGCACGCTGGAAGCGGCGGCTAAGCTGCTCGAATCGCTCGGCGCAACGGTGGTCAAAATTGTTTGCCTGCTCGAGCTAAAGGGGCTTCACGGCCGCGACCGTTTGCAGAGCTACCCGCTTGCGACGGTCGTATCCTACGACGGCAAATAAGAAAAGGGAAAAAGAGAAAATCAAAAGGGGTTGAAACCACACATGTTTGAAAAGATGTTCAAGCTGTCGGATAACCACACTACAGTCCGCACCGAGGTCATGGCAGGACTCACTACTTTCATGACCATGGCATACATTCTCGCGGTCAATCCGAGTATTCTCGGCTCAACCGGCATGGACCCAACTGCTGTACTGCTGGCAACCGCACTGGCGTCCTTCCTCGGCACGGTCTGTATGGCGTTTATGGCAAATCTACCGTTTGCGCTGTCCGCCGGCATGGGTCTGAACGCCTTTATGGCATACACCGTTGTCGCCGGTTACGGCTACAGCTGGCAGGTTGCGCTGCTCGCAGTATTCATCGAGGGCCTTGTCTTTATCGTGCTTTCGCTGACCAACGTGCGCGAAGCGATTTTCAACGCCATCCCGCTGACGCTCAAAAAGGGCGTTTCGGTCGGTATCGGCCTGTTTATCGCCTTCATCGGCCTGCAGAACGCGGGTCTTGCGGTGGACTCGTCCACACTTGTTACCATCACCAGCTTCACGGATAACTTCCACACCTCGGGCATCTGCGCGCTGCTCGCGCTGGTCGGCCTGTTTATCACGGCGGTGCTGTATATCCACAAAGTCAAAGGTGCCATCCTGTTTGGCATCCTGTCGACCTGGGTCATCGGCATGCTGTGTGAGCTTTCCGGTCTGTATGTGCCGAACGCGGAAGCAGGCTTCTACACCCTGTTCCCGGCCTTCGGTATGACCGACTTTTCCAAGCTGGGCCTGACCTTCGGCCAGTGCTTTAACGTGGATTTCGGCGCGGTCGGCATCATCAACTTTGTTGTGGTCATCTTCTCGTTCCTGTTTGTCGATATTTTTGACACGCTCGGCACGCTGATCGGCGTTGCCACCAAGGCAAAAATGCTCGACAAGGATGGCAAGCTGCCGGGCATCAAGCCCGCACTGCTGTCGGATGCCATTGCAACCTCTGCGGGCGCTATCCTCGGCACCTCGACTACGACGACCTTTGTTGAGTCTGCCTCCGGCGTAGCTGTCGGTGGCCGCACCGGTCTGACCGCGTTGGTTACCGGCATTCTGTTCCTCGTTTCCACGCTGTTTGCGCCGATCTTCACCGCCATCCCCTCGTTCGCCACCGCGCCGGCGCTGATCATGGTCGGCTTCCTGATGGTCGGCACGGTCACCGAGATCCGCTTCGATCTGGACAACCTGACCGAAGCCATCCCGGCTTACCTCGCCATCATCTCCATGCCGCTGTTTTACAGCATTTCCGAAGGCATCTCGATGGGCGTGATCTCCTATGTGTTGCTCAACCTCGCCGCTGGCAAGGGCAAAAAGGTGACTCCGCTCATGTATGTGCTGGCGGTGCTGTTCATCCTCAAGTATATCTTCCTATAAGCAAAAACTGCTGGCACAGGCCGCTGTCCTCCAGGGCAGCGGCTTTTTTCGTCCCGTATCGGATGATTGACGGCGCGGTAAAAACCGGTTACAATGTGGATACTTACATCCCATGTTTTCCCCGAAAAGGAGACTATTATGAAAAAAAGACTCACCGCTCTATTGCTGATGCTTGTCCTGCTTATCCCCTGCCTGCCACTTGCTGCGGCAGCTGCGGAAACGCCCGTTGCGGCAAGTACCGGCACCAAACTGATCGCCTTCACCTTTGATGACGGCCCATCGGCCTATACCGCTACCCTTTTGGATGGACTTAAGGCCCGCGGCGCCAAAGCGACCTTCTTTATGAACGGTGCAAACGGCCCGCACGGCATCGTAAGCCACGGCTCTTTGCTCACCCGCATGCGCGAGGAAGGCCACCAGCTCGCCAACCATACGTATCAGCACCTGATTCCGTTTGACAGCTACGGCGCGGCCACGATCTCAAGCGAAGTCAGTCGCGTGGAAAGTCTGCTGTTTGACCGCATGGGCGGCGCATACACCGACATGGTGCGCACGCCCGGCGGTGCGCTGGGCGGCGCGGTCAAAAGTACGGTTGCCGCCCCCATCATCCAGTGGAGCGTGGACCCGCTCGACTGGAAGTACCGCAACGCAAGCACAGTCTATAACAACATCATCAGGGGCGCGCACGACGGTGCAATCGTGCTGGCGCACGACATCTATCAAACCAGCGTACAGGGTGCGCTGCGCGCGATTGATACGCTCAAAGCACAAGGATATGAATTTGTCACGGTTGCCGAGCTGCTGCGCCGACGCGGCATCACCCCACAAAACGGCCTTGTCTACACCAGCGCCCCGAACAAAGGAACCAACCTGCCCGCATATGCCGCACCGACCATCACCTCCACACCGGGTGACAACGGCGTTTCGGTCACGTTTTCGACCGCTGACACAGGGCTGACCCTGTACTATACAACCAGCAACGCGACCCCGCATCTTGGAAGCACCAAATACACCGCCCCTATCACGATCACCCGTGACACGACGTTCACGGTCATCGGCATCGACAAATATGGCACACGCACACCGGTGACAACCCAGACGGTTGCGGGAATACCGCCGACGACTGCGCCGACGGTTTTATATGAAAACGGTGTGCTGACACTAAACTGCGCCACCGCGGGTGCGTCCATTTATTACACGACCGATGGCTCCACGCCGACCGCGTCCAGCACGCCCTACACCGGGCCGTTTACACCCACGACAACCACCAAGTGCATCGCCATCCTATCCGGCCATCTGAACAGCCCGGTCGTCACCTGCACACTGACTCAATATGGTCGTCTGTTCACTGACGTTCCTGCGGACAGCTGGTATTATGACAGTGTGGGTGAAATTGTCCAGCAAGGGCTGATGAACGGTACAGACGCATATACCTTCTCACCTGACACCGTAATGTCGCGCGCAATGCTGACCACGGTGCTGTACAACCTCGCGGGCAAGCCCGACGTGGGCGACAATCTCGGCTATCCGTATGCTGATGTGGATGCAAATGCCTATTATGCCCTGCCCGTCTACTGGGCACGGGCCAACGGCCTTGTGACCGGCTACACCGACGAAACCTTTGCACCGAATGACACGGTCACCCGCGAACAGGCCGCCGTCCTGCTCTATCGACTTGCAAACTTCCTCGGCAAGGATACCAGCGCACGCGCCGACCTGTCTGTATACACGGATGCCGCGCAAATCAACGCATACGCACGGGAAGCCATGCAATGGGCAGTGGCATCCGGACTGCTCAACGGCCGCACAGCGACCACACTCGCCCCGCTGGGCAGCGCCACCCGTGCAGAAGGAGCAAAAATTCTGACGAACTTCACCGCACTGCCATAACCCCACAAGGGATACAAGCAAACGGGACGTACCATCTGGCTGGTACGTCCCGTTTATTCTATCCAGTCAATTTCGTAAGGCACAGACAAAAAACGGAAATAAATAACGATCTTTTGCCGTTTGACCCTGCCTTTCCCTGTTTTTTCGTATGTACCCTGCCCGACCTCGATTCGCTCAATTAGTTCAAACAGCAGGGACGGCGTCAATTCCTCCACATCTGTATACCGGCCAATGATTGCCCACAATCGTTCTTGCAGCCGATGCAGGCTTTCTGCCCCGCTATCCGGCTGCAACGCGTCGATCTGCTGCTGCAGCGCGGCCGTCCTCTGTTCATATCGTTCCAGAATCGGATAAAAGTTGGTCTCCCCAATCCGATTCGCTGCGCGGTCCTCGTAAAGCTGCGCCACCAGTCGCTGCACCTGCCCCATCTCCTGCATTAGCCGCTCCCGCTCACGACCCGTTTCCTGTCCCCGCTCGTCAAGCCGTAAACGACGCTTCAACCTCTCAAATAATGCGCTGCACTCCTGCTCAGACAGGCAGACGTATTGCCGCACCGCCTCCAATACACAGCGATAGAGCGTCTCATAGGCGATAAAGTGATTGGAGCAGGCAGATATGCCCCGAAGTTTATACGCGCCACAAGCCAGATTGGCTGCCGAGCCTTTCTTGCGTGTTCCGACTGTGGACATGGCCTTACCGCAATCCTTGCAGAAAGCAAGTCCTGAAAACAGATTGGAAAACGCCTCTTTCCGGTTACAGCGGCGGGCCGACCGCTGGCGCTGCACCGCAGCAAAAGTCTGTTCAGAAACCAGCGGCTCGTGCTGATTCGGGACAAGAATCCATTCATCCGCCTGTTTTACGCGCGTTTTTTTGCTTTTGAAACTGACTTTTTCGGTCTTTCCCTGTGCGATATGGCCCAGATATACCACATCTTGCAACATGCGGCTGACCCCCGTCGAGGTCCACTCCTTGTGCTTGGAGTAATGGTCGGGACTCAGTGCCGGATGCACCAAAGAGCGATAGACAGAAGGCGGCGGTTTGCCGCGCTCGTTCAGCATGCGCGCAATCTCTGCCGGCCGTTTGCCGACAGCTGCCCAAGCAAATATCTGCCGCACGGTCGCAGCAGCCCGCTCGTCCGGAATCAAATGGTTTTTGTCTTTGGGACTTTTTTGGTATCCATACGGCGCAAAGTTACCGATAAACTTGCCTGCCTGCATTTTTGTATACAGCGCGCCGCGAATCTTACGGCTGGTATCACGAGCGTACATCTCATTGACGACATTGCGAAACGGTGCCAGGCCGGTATCTGCCCGTGCGGTATCAATCCCGTCCCCTACCGCAATCAACCGCACACCATGCTCCGGGAATACCAGTTCCAGATACCGCCCGGTTTGGATATAATCGCGCCCAAGCCGTGACAAATCCTTAACCAGAACGACCTCAAACCGGTGCTGCTCCATGTCACGGAGCATATCCTGAAAGCGCGGACGGTCAAAGCTGGTGCCCGACCATCCGTCGTCCACATACTCCCCTATAACACAAAGTTCCTCCCGCGCCGCATACGCCTGTAAAAGGCTGCGTTGGTTCTGGATGCTTTCGCTTTCGCCCGGATTATCGTCGTCACGGCTCAGCCGCAGATACAAGACCGTTCTACAGGCGGCCGACAATTTTTGAATAATGATCTCCCCTTCCCCATTTGCCGACCGCCAGCGTTCCCGCTAACCTATGCCGACTTTCCGGCCGCCTCTTCCTCGAACTGCGCCACAATGGCGTTCTCAAGCAGCTGGAGAAGTGTGGCACGGCACGGTACAGGATACGTGTTTTTTTTGGTATCATTCATTGTTTGGCCTCCTTTCTACTTTGATAAAATTCTATGCTGCCCTTCTTCTGGAATTGCTTCTCATGTGCAGCAGCTGCATCACTCTTTATTTAGCAAGGCCGGAGCAGCAATCTCCGTACACTTCTCTGAAACAATCTATTTCGGTTTCTGAATAACGCATTTCTGCGGTATTTCACGAAAGGATTGTCCAGATATCATGCCGCATGTATACGTCTTTTTATCCGTGGTTATCCGCTCTTGTGATTTTTGAGTGCTGCAACGCAGCATTGACCTCATGACTCTATCCTCCCTATTTGTCAGCTGGTAAAATCGCTCTTTTTAGTACACAATTTTTTCCAAAAACCATTGTCCTTTTGGACAAGATAGGTTATACTAATAACAATCAATTTGTACAAAACGCGAACAACATCGAAAATGCCTCTTGCCGGGCAGGGTTCAGCAGTGGAAAAGATAGCGAATATGACACATCAAATTTCGCTTTTTAATATACATCTCGCTTTGAAATTTGGATCCGAGGAGGGTAAATCAATATGAAAAAGGCGGTCAAGCAATCCACATTACTAACAGCGTTGAATTTGGGCACTATTGCATTGGTTATCGTACTGGGAATATCCTTTTTATTATCGGCGATTATGAGCAATCTCACGATAAAAATGTATAGTGATGGAAACGAATTAACATCGGCTGCACAGCAATTTTTGGATGCAGCCGGGTACTTAACCGAACAGGCAAGAGCCTGCGCCGCCACTGGAGAAGCAACATATCACGATAACTACCAGAATGAAGTATATAATTTGCAAAATCGAACAATCGGCTACGACAGAATGAAAGAAATAGGGCTTACCGCCGAAGAGGACGCTCTTATCATCAAAATGTTGCAACTCTCCAACACCTTGGTGCCGATGGAAGAAAGCGCTATGAGTCTGGCAATGAACGGGGATATTCCTTCTGCGCTAGAGTATGTATTTGGCGAGGCATACAGCACAGATTTGATGGAAATTGAATCTCTACAGGCCGAATTTGTTGAGACATTTCAAGCGCGCCTTGCGTCTGAAATCGAAAAGCAGGAAGCAAGTGTGCTTATCATTCTAATCATGGTAACCATCCTCGTTATCCTGATTATTGCATTCCAAATCTTCAGTACGTTGTTTACGAGAAAAAAGGTAATCCGTCCTCTCAAAATTATACAGAGGGAAATGATAGAATTTTCCAAAGGTAATCTGTCAGTCGAGGGCAACATGAAGGAAGATACCTCGGAATTGGGAATGCTTGTTTATTCTGTACATCAGATGCAACAGCATTTGAAAGAATTCATCGATGATATTCGTGATAAATTGCTGCAAATCGCACAAGGTGACTTGGATATCCAAATGAACATTTCATATATCGGTGATTTGGCCGAAATCGAAACTTCTATGAAGCAGATCAGCACATCTCTCAGCGATGCGTTCCGAGAAATCGATCTTGCGGCCAATCAGGTTGCTTCTGGCTCAGAGCAGGTATCCCACGGTGCACAGGCACTCAGCCAGGGCGCTACCCAGCAGGCAAGTGCTGTCGAGGAACTCGCGGCTACAATACAGGAAATCAATGCAAGAATCTCTCAAAATGCCAAAGATACGGACTCTGCCAACAATTTGACGATGCTTACTGGCACCAAGGTCAATGAAAGCAAACAGAAAATGCAGGAACTGATGTCCGCAATGGATGAGATTAAGCAAACCTCGCAGCAAATACAGGGCATTATCAAGACCATTGATGACATTGCGTTCCAGACGAATATTCTTGCTTTGAATGCCGCCGTGGAAGCTGCGCGCGCAGGTGCAGCCGGAAAGGGCTTTGCCGTTGTGGCGGATGAGGTAAGAAACCTCGCGGGCAAATCTGCCAAGGCATCCCAGAATACGCAGGAGCTGATCAAAAACGCTATCTATGCCGTGGAACAAGGCGGTGCATTGGCAACGGATGCAGCAAAGGTTTTGGACGAAACCGCAGCGGTGGCCGATGAAGTGGTAGCATCCATTAAGCGAATTGCGACGGCATCCGCGGAACAGGCACAGGCTGCCGATCAGATTGCACAGGGACTGGATCAGGTTTCCAGCGTGGTGCAGACCAACTCCGCGACGGCAGAGGAGAGTGCAGCAGCAAGTGAGGAATTGTCCGGTCAGTCAAGCATGCTCAAAACATTGGTCGGCAAATTCAATATTGCAAATGACAACACAGAATACGGGATATAAAAAACGTATTCTGTACCGGAAGCACCCGCGGCATCGCGTCTGATATGTATGACAATTGCCGAGTATGTTGGTAGAACCGCCGACGGCTTTTATCCAAGTTGAGAAATCTCTAATATCCTCCTTACGAAAAAACAGACATCCACATTTCTGTGGATGTCTGTTTTTGTGTCTGTGTAACCCGCTCAATTCGTGATGTCGTAGTCGTGGAATACAGTATGGATATCTTGTGTCTGCTCTATGTTTTCACTTTTACACGTTGTACACGCCGCAGAACCGCAGCAGAATGGTAGCAACCTGCGCACGGGTGGCGGACTCCGCCGGGCCGAGCGTGGTAGTTGTAGTACCTTCCATAATACCGCGACCGCAGATCCAGTGGAACGCTGCGGTGGCGTAATTGCTGATGCGATTCGCATCCGCGTAGCCGCCCAGACTGCCGGTCGTGCTGACTGGATAGCCCTTGTGCTGCGCATAACGGTACAGAATCGCAGCCATCTGCTCACGCGTGATCGTGTCCTCCGGGCCAAACGTGCCGTCGCCGTAGCCGGTAACGATATTGTTAGCCGCCGCCCAGCGGATGGCCTCGGTATACCACTGTCCCGAAGCTACATCGTCAAACCGCATGGCGTAGTTAACCACCGGCTTGCCTTCCAAACGATGCAGAATCGTGACAATCATCGCGCGGGTGGTTGTCTCGTCGGGTGAGAAGCGTGCAGCAGCCGTGCCGTTCATCAGGCCCTTATCCGTGACAAATTGCACCGCATCGTAATACCATGCGCCACGGTACACATCGGCGTAGGGGTTCATCCAGTTCTGCTCCGGCTCCTGCTCCTCGTAGCCGATGACATACTTGGAAAAGTGCGTGGTTGTAAACGTCACTTCGCGACGGCTGGTATTATAGGTCGTGTCACAAGCGGTCAGGTTGCCATTGTTGTCCATGTACCAAACGACAATACCGTCCGCAGTCTGGCCGGACTGGAGCGTGTACGGCAGAGTGATTGTCACGCGGCCACCGTCAAAGTCCGAAATGGTGGTGTTCCCGCTCTTGAACGACAGGTCAAACACCGGTGCAGTGCCCACTGCCTCTTTCTGGAGGCCGTTCAGCTCGCTGGTAGCTACGGGCGTAACATACAGCGTTATCGTGCTGACTGCCTGCGAGGTGACCGCGCTAATCGCGTCGCTGTCAAGCGTAACCTCGGCCACATCCGAAACAACCGTTAGCGTTGCATAAGCGTGCTTACCCAGCGTTTTCAGCGAGGATACCGGCAGCGTAACCTTCATGCCGTCCGCGCGGCTGGATGTATCCACGCTGATGACAACAACCGGATCAGTGCCATTTTTCTCCGCAGCATTGAGCACCCGTTCCACCGCAGTATTCATAGTCAAGGTGAAAACCGTAGCGCTGGCCGTCGTGCCGGACACAGACGAATTTACATCCATGATAACAGTGGACGTGCCGCCGCTGGTCGAGGGCTGCGAAACCAGGTCGGAGCTATCATCGGTCGTGTCGGAGCTATCCGACGAACGATTCCACAGCGTGATAGAGCCGGTCAGCGTGTTATAGTTTGCCGTATCGTTGGGCGTGAATACCCATTTGTAAGCGGTATTGGCCGCCACCTCGGTCTTTGCCGCCTGTTCCCACACAACTGTGCCGGGCACATTAAATGTGCTACCCGTTGTGGTCAGACCGGCATCAGCAAGCGTTTTTCCATTGGTGGTAATCGCCGTATACTTGGGCGCACCGGTCGGGGTAGCCTTGGAAATGGTTACCTGAACGGTTGTCGTACCCGAAGCATACGCTTCATCGTCAGGGGTAAAGCGCACTTCATACGCGCCGCTGTCCGCCACATTCTTCGGTGCAGGTTTGCCGGTGCCCCAGCTCCATGTGCCGGATACCGTCTTATCGCCATCTTGAGCCGTGCCTGTGATGGCCGAGGCAGGTACATCCTTTCCGGTGTAGGTAACATTTATCGGATTGACCGTCAGGGTCGGGGTGAGCCTGTTGCTGCCGGTCAGCGTAACGGTGATGGTGAAGTCGGTGTAATTATCACCGCCATTGACCGCAACGGTAACTGTATACGCTGTGCCGACCGCCACTGTGCTGCCGCCGGTGTAGATCAGTTTACCGCCACTGACGCTCGGGCTGACTACAGTATCGTTCGTAGTGCCTGCACCGAGGCTGACCGCTCCATAGGCTGCGCCGGCAGGCAGGGCGGGCAGGGTGACCGAACCTTCCGCACCGGCCACTACTGTACCGGAAGCGGTTTTCATGGCTTCTGTCGCCTCTGCCTTGTCGATCGTGACAGTCTGCGTGGCAGTTATCTCGTTATAGTTTGCATCCGCAGCCTTTACCGCGGTGACCGTCACATCTCCCGCCTTAGTCGGGGTCAGCACGTTGCCGCTGACAGACGCACTGCCCGTGCCGTCCGTGACGTGATAGGTCACCGCACCGGTGCCCGAGCCACCCTCGGTGGTCAGCGTAAGCGTTTGTCCAAAGCGAACAGCATCGGCACTGCTGATCGTCAGCTCAGCCTGATCCACCTTCGTGATGGTAAATGTGGCCGATTGTTCGCCGTAGTAGGCTTCATCCTCATAGAACGCTGTGACCGTGTAGATGCCGACGTCCGTTACCGCAGGCAACTCGGACAGCGCATCATACTCCTGATCGTTGTAACGATACCTTGCTGTTTTGCCATCTGTGCCATTCCCCACCGTTGCTGCGGTGAACTGTTCGCCCAGCTTGTAACCGGCATCGATATACGGCTTGCTTGCCGCATCGGCAAATGTCACCGCAACGGGCGTCTTATCCGTGACCGTCACCGTAACAATCTTCTCTGCGGCATTGTAGTTGCTGTTGCCCGCGTAGGAAACCGTAATGGTAGTGCTGTCAACCGCCTTGCCGGTTACGTTGCCGCTTTGATCCACCGTGGCGATGGCATCGTTGCCGCTTTGATAGGACAACGTCAAATCAGCCGGCACAATGGACGCGCCCAGCGGGGCCGTTTTATTAATCGTAACTGTCAGATCATTTACGGTAATGGTCGGTGTTGCCTTTGCAATGGTGAACGTGCCTGCGGACAGGCCGGTTGCCTCGGCATAGTCTGTGCCCGCTGCTACGTCAAAGGTCACCGCGTAAGTGCCTGCGTCCGTGGGCGCGGCAGCATTGCCATTATACTTGACCGTTATTGCACCAATGCCGGTAATGCCGCTATTTGCCTGTACCTGTGCCTGTTTGGGCTGTCCGTCATAGACAAGGCTTGCAGGCGCTGTATAGGCGAAATCGGTTGCTGTCAAAACACCCTTTACCGTGATTGCCACCGTTGCAGATGCACTGTCCGCCTTAACAGTTACCGAAGCGGCGCCTTTCGCAAGGTTATTGCCGCCTTCCACAGTATAACCGGTGAAGTTGTCATCGGTCGTGCCATCATCATAGGTTGCTTTAACCACCATGCCGGTTTTATCGAAGTTCTCGCCCGCGACGTATTCCGTTTTGGTCGGCTGGGTCATAACCGTAAGCCCCGCCACCGTTTTCGCGGCTGTTGCAGGGAAGGTTTTGGTAATGACCAGATTGCCGCTTCCATCGGGCGTGATATTCTGCGCGCTGTCGGTGTTCAGCGTTACCGACGTCGGGCTTGCAAAGCTCTGGTCTGCGTCCGCCGTCAGGGTAATGGCAACCGTATATGCCGTACCGCCAGCAAATTTGTTCCCAGCAAACGGCGCACCGTCTACCGACCACGCCACACTGCTCACCGTTACGCCGCCCGCAGGTTCGGAAACGGTTATGTTGTCCTTAGTCGCCGGTGTACCGTTCTTTTCCGGTGCAGCGACCGTCACGGTTACCGCGCCGATCTGCGCGGCCGCGGTGGTGACCGACAGCGGCTGGGACGCATCAGACGGCTTGGTATCCTCTGTTTCCGCTACGCGGGCGTAAATCTGATATGGTGTATTGGCTGTCAGATTGGTAAAGGTATTGGATGTCTGCCAAACGCCATCCGCCCCCAAACGGTATTCCCAATCTACATTTTCCGTAATGGTAATCGATGTATCGGTAACTTCTGTCGCAGCAAAGCCCGTAGGCGCTTGCGGCGCATCCTTTTTCTCTATCGCGGCAGTCGGAGCGCTCATCGCACTGCCGGAATGGTTTGCCGCCATGACCTCAACCTTCAGGGCCTTGCCCGCATCCGCCGCTACAGGGATGTAGGTCTGTCCGGTCGCGTTGCCAATCACCGCATCGTCTCGATACCACTTATAGGTGAAAGAAGCACCGGATGCCGGCGTAGTAATACCGCTGGTGTTTGCCGTGAGCGTTTCACCGATCTTCGGCGTGCCGTCAATGGTCACTGTGCCTGCAATCGGTGTCTGCTGCTGGTATCCCGTCTCCGACAGTGTGAGAATCGCATTGCCGTACAGGTTCATGATGTCCTCATCATATGTATAGGTAATATTTTTATTGCCCGCAGTGAAGGTGTAGCCGCTTTCCATGCTGCCGCCTGCTTGCGGCGCATCCAAGAACAGCCCACCGCTTGCACCGACCGTTCCTGCATCGCTGTTGGTCACGTCAACCAGATAGTTCTGATCATTCATCTTGACGATGTTCCACATATGGCGGCCTGCACCCGTACCGCCGCTCATCATGCCGGTAACCGTGTAGCAAGTTGTATTGCTCAGCTGCGACTTGTCGCACAGATACTGGAACGCCTTTGCATAACCCTCACAAACAACCGTGGTGCCGGGATCGTTGTCAAACACATAGATGAGCTGCCACGGGTCGCCGTAGGGCGTGGTGTTACCAGAAGCGGCTGCGTTGTTATAATCGGTCAGTGTGCAAATTGCATTTTTATAGGCTTCCAGCTTTTCGTAGTCAGTTTTGCCTTGGTTGTCCGCAACAATCTGGTTAGCGTTCTGAATGGCCGTCGTTGCCGCAGAAACCTTGCTGCTGCTCACCCTGTACTGGTTGGCGCTTTCCTGATACGCTTGCGCAACAATAAACGAAAATTCCAACCCGCCCTGAAAGGTTAAGGTGTCGCCGGTAACCGATGCAGACGGATAAGGCGAGCTGCTATAGCCCGCTGTTTTATCAAACCAATACAGCTCATAAGGGCAGTCAACCATCAGCAAATTGATGATTTTTCTGGCATCCTGTGTGAAAATTTGCGTCTGGATCGCATTTTTCGCTTCTTGTGTAAACCCACCGTTTTCTATCCAAGCGGATATGCCAACCTCGCTTGTGGTCCACGATTCCTTAATGCCCAATTCTTGCAGCGTCAGCGTAAACTCAGTTGAGCCGCCGTTTGCAGCTACGTTCTCAATCTTTTCTTTCAGCTTTTCATAGATTGCTTTGTCTAAATCGTTTGTCAGCGCTGTTTCGCCATAGCTGCGAAACAGCACGGCATCGCCGGACTTCGGGTACAGCAGTTGCCGCACATACCCGGCGAACAGTTCATCGTTGTCCGGCAGGTCCACGCCTGATGTATCAACGGTGACCGTCTCACTTTCCACGATCTGCTCCTGCCGGGACTCCAATTGGTCTTGCGGTCCCGCCGCCAGTGCTGTGGTTGGAAACATACCCAACAGCATGGCCAAGGTCAGCAGCATGGCCAAACCCTTTCTTCTCATATTGGTATTCCTCCTTTGTTTTTTCGTGCAGTCCGGTTGCTTGAATGGGGATTGCGCTCTCATCCGGAGAGGACTGCCCCCGGTTGCCTGCATGTTTGGGGATTGCTTGCAATATTTGTCTTTATTATAGCCTGATAGAGCCGAAACTTCAATCTTTCTTTCCATATTTACGAACACTTTCTACATTGTTCCAAGTTTCCCGTCACGATTGACACATGACAAAGCGAATCTCCCGAAAGCGGTGCGCATCAGCATCACATCCTCTTTTTACCCAAGCATGTGCATGGGCTTCGGATGCAACGCCTGCGGCGTGACCGGCTGCCGCATCATCGACTCGCCGCGCGAGCGGCTCATCGCCATTCTGACCAACACGTTTGCGCCCTGCAATGGGCGGTTCCCACTGCTGATTTTCCTATGTGCCGTGTTTTTCACGGACAGCGCAGCGGGCGGCGCGCTGCTGCTCACCGCGGTAATCGCGGGCAGCGTGATGCTGACCCTTGCGGCCTCGCGCCTGCTGTCAGCAACCGTACTGAAAGGCGCCCCCTCCTCTTTCACCCTCGAATTGCCGCCCTACCGCGCCCCCCAGATCGGGCAGGTCATTGTGCGCAGCGTCTTTGATCGAACTCTGTTTGTACTCGGTCGTGCGGCGGCGGTTGCCGCGCCTGCGGGTGCGCTCATCTGGCTGCTGGCCAACCTCGATATCGGCGGCATATCGGTGTTTTCGCACCTGACCGCCTTGCTCGACCCCGCAGGTCGGCTATTCGGTCTGGACGGTGTGATATTGCTTGCCTTTGTCCTTGCCTTTCCAGCTAACGAGCTGGTCATGCCGCTCATCGTCATGGGCTACCTTGCCACCGGCTCCATCGCGGATGTTGCCGATCTTGCCGCATTCCGCACGCTGCTGCTGGCCAACGGCTGGACTGTCTGCACCGCACTGTGCACACTGGTGTTTTCCGTGGCGCATTGGCCGTGCTCGACCACCTGCCTGACCATCTGGAAGGAAACGCACAGCATCAAATGGACACTTGCCGCCGTCGCGCTGCCGACCGCGTTCGGCCTTGCGCTCTGTCTTGCGGTGCATGGTGTATGTACACTCATCGGACTCGCCTGAAAAAAGCCGCCCCACAGGGCGGCTTTTTTATACGCGCAGCACAAGAACATTTGTTTTCTTTCCCGGTTTATGCTATACTGGTTTCGTATCTTCAAAATGAAACGAGGAACCCCATGGAACCGACCAAATTTGACATAAAATATGCCGCCGTGCGGCGCGCGATTATCGAGCAATCCTTTGCGCACTTAAACGACCGCCAGCGAGAGGCGGTATTCACCACCGAAGGTCCGCTGCTCATTCTCGCAGGCGCGGGCAGCGGCAAAACCACCGTGCTCATCAACCGCATTGTCAACATCCTGCGCTTTGGGCAGGGACTGACCAGCGAATTTGCCCCTGAGGGCGCAACCGAGGCTGATCTTCTGTTCCTGACCGAATACCTGACCGCACCCAAGCCGGAAAACCGCGCGCGCGCCGAAAAGCTGTGCGCGGTCGACGCCGCGCGCCCGTGGCAGGTCATCGCCATTACCTTCACCAACAAGGCCGCGCGCGAGTTGCGCGATCGTCTGCTGGCGGCTTTACCCGATGAACAGGCGGCAAACGACGTCTGGGCCTACACCTTTCACACAGCCTGCCTGCGTATTCTGCGCCGCCACAGCGATTTGCTGGGTTTTGACAGTGCGTTCACGATCTACGACGAGGATGACAAAAAGCGCGTTGTCACCAATGTGATGAAGCAGCTCAATCTTGATACCAAAACCTTTGACCCGCGCACAGTCATCAGTATGATAAGCCGCGCCAAGGACAAGCTGATGACGCCAAAGCAGTTTGCCGCGGATGCCGCGGGCGACTACTTCCGCGAAAAAGTATCGGACGTCTACAAGCTGTACGAAAAAGAGATGCGCAAGGCGTGCGCGCTCGACTTTGACGACATCATCATGAAAACCGTCCTGCTGCTGCAAAGCAATCCGGACGTGCTGGACTATTATCAGCGGCAGTTCCGCTATGTGCTGGTGGACGAGTATCAGGACACCAACTATGCCCAATATGTGCTGACCAGCCTGCTGGCGGGGCATTATGAGAATATCTGCGTGGTCGGTGACGACGATCAGAGTATCTACAAATTCCGGGGCGCGACCATCGCCAACATTCTGGAGTTTGAAAAGCAGTTTAAAAACGCCAAAACCATCCGTCTGGAGCAGAATTACCGCTCGACCGGCAACATTCTGAGCGCCGCCAACGAGGTCATCCGAAACAACGTCGGCCGCAAGGGCAAGGAACTTTGGACCGATCAGGCGGGCGGCTCGAAAATACACCTGCACCGCTCGGACAGCCAGGAGGGGGAGGCCGCTTACATCGCAGACACCATCCGCGAGGGGGTGGAAGCAGGCCGCCGGTGGGGCGATTTTGCGATTTTGTACCGCAACAACGTCCTTTCGGATAACATTGCCGCCGCGTTCATCCGTGCAGGCATTCCCTATCGCGTCTATAAGGGCCGCGACTTCTTCTCGCGCGCCGAGGTGCGCGATATGTTCGCCTATCTGTGGGTGCTCGAAAACCCGGCGGACGAGCTGCGTCTGCGCCGCATCATCAACGTGCCCACGCGCAAAATCGGAGACAAGTCGATCGAAACCGCGTCCCAAATCGCGCTGGAAAGCGGTATGCTGCTGTATGATGTTGTGCGCAATGCCTCGCAGTTTGCGCCGCTCGCGCGCAGTGCTGCCGCGATGGAAAAATTCGGCGTGATGATGGAAAACCTGCGCCAGCAGCGGGAGTTTCTCTCGCTCTCTGAATTATATGACGAGCTGCTTGAGAAAACCGGCTATCGCCATGCCCTTGAAGAGAAGGGCGGCATGGAAGAACAAGGCCGTTTGGAGCACATCGAAGAACTGAAATCCTACATCGTCGACTATGAGGCAAAGAACGAAGCGCCCACGCTGGGTGGCTTTTTGGAAAACATGGCGCTCTACACCGATGCCGACCAGTCTGCCGAGGACGAGGACGCGGTGCTGATGATGACCATGCACTCGGCCAAGGGGCTGGAGTTCCCTATCGTGTTCCTTGCAGGCATGGAGGACGGTCTGTTCCCCGGTTTCCGCGCGATGGAGCGCGAGGAGGATATGGAGGAGGAGCGACGGCTTTGCTATGTTGCGGTCACGCGCGCCAGAGAACAGCTCTATCTCACCTGCGCCGAGCGCCGTCTGCTGTACGGCCGCACGCAGTACGCACATCCCTCCCGTTTCATCGACGAAATGCCGCGTGAGCTGCTCGACAGCAACATCGTGGAAAGCCGCATGTTTTCCTCGGCCACCCAGCCCGAACCCGGCCTGCCCCGCGCACAAATCACCCGTGCGCGCATGCTCTCATCCGCGTCCTCGGTTGCTGCTCCCAAGGCGGCGGGCGCGCCGCTGCCGGATTTCCCGGCGGGCTGTCGCGTGCACCACAAGGCCTTTGGCGACGGCATGATCGTATCGGTAAAACCGATGGGAAATGACGCACTGCTCGAAATCGCGTTCGACCAGAAAGGCACCAAGCGGCTGATGGCCAAGGCAGCGGCAAATTTCATGCAGAAAATCTGAAAAATGCAAAAAAGCAAGGCGGTTGCCGATTGGCAGCCGCCTTTTTCTCTTCTCTCACACCTTATCCGACCCACGCACGGGAAACGCCGCCCGGAACCACAGAAAGCCCGCGGCAAACGCCGCAACGCCCAGCACCGCCACCAGAATAAACCAGCGGTCGGAGCCCATGACATACCAGCCCTCGCCACCGATCTGAAACAGCGTCATCACCGCCATCAGGCCGAGCAGTACAAGCGTGGCCACCATCACTGCGCCGTTGATGACCGCAAGCAGATATTTGGCCCAGTGCTGTCCCACACCATACAGTACCGCGGGCAACACATATATCGCCGCGGCCAGCATGGCTGCAACCCACATTGTGCGGCTGCCAAAGCTGCCGAAATACGGGATACTGCCCTGCATCGTGGGAGAAAGCGATATGGCAAGCACGATCATCACCCAGATCACTGCCAGACCCACCGCCCAGACAATCACCGATTTCCGCACCGTTTTCCCCATCGTTTCCACCCCTTTCCAGTATCTGCTTTCAGTTTAACCCAGCCTGCGCGGCCTGTCAATGTCAATCTTCCGGCACCAAAAAAGCGGGCCGCATCCCGCATGCTGCCCGCTCTATTCTATCAGTTTTTTACGCAGCGCTTCTATGGCGCGTTTTTCGATACGCGACACCTGCACCTGTGACACGCCGATGATTTTAGACACCTGTTGTTGGGTCAGGTCGCGCGAAAAACGAAGCGAAAGCACCTGCCGCTCACGCTCCGGCAATGTTCCAATCGCCTCGCTCAGCGACAGGTACAAGCAGGTGCGCTCCTCCATACCCTCATCGCCCACCAGATCGCCCAGCCGCCCGCCGCCGGACAGCTCACGCTCAAACGAATCCACCGTCACATCAGCCTGCTCGCAGGAGGCGACCTCTTCCACGGTCAGTCCGGCCGCGGCGGCAACCTCAGTCACGGTAGGCGAGCGTCCGGTGCGCCCCTCCAGCTCGGCCTGAACGCGCCGCACACGCATTGCGCGCTCCTTCACCGCGCGCCCGACCTTGACCGCGCCGTCGTCCCGCAAAAACCGTCGAATCTCGCCCGCAATTTTGGGCACCGCATAAGTAGAAAACTCGTTGCCGAGCGCTGCGTCAAAGCCTCGCACCGCCTTGATAAAGCCTACACAGGCCAGCTGATACAGGTCATCCGGATCTACGCCATGCCCATAGTACCGCCGCGCAATCGACCAGATAAGTCCGCTGTTGTCCTCGATCAGCTGCGCTTCCGCATCGCGATCCCCCGCCGCTGCACGCTCGAGCAGGTCGCGCATCGTACCGGTCACGCGCTGCGCTCCCGCAAGAGCTTCACCATCGTCACCATCGTCCCCTTACCCGGAGTGGAGCGCACGCGCAGCTTGTCCGTGAACGATTCCATAATGGTAAAGCCCATGCCGCTGCGGGTGTCATCCCCTGTGGTGAACATGGGCTGACGCGCCTGCTCGACATTCTCGATACCGCGTCCGGTGTCCTTGACCTTGATTTCCAGTATACGCCCTTCCATCAGCCGCACCGTGACCGTGATAAACCCGCTTTTATCCGCATAACCATGGACAATCGCATTGGTGACCGCCTCGGACACCACGGTTTTGATGTCGCCCAGCTCCTCCATCGTTGGGTCGAGCTGTGCCACAAACGCGCCCACCGCTTGTCTGGCAAACGCTTCGTTGACCGAGTGGCTTTCAAATTTCAGGCTCATTTTATTGATGACCGCGCGCAAATTACTCCCCCCTCTCGAAAATCATGACCTGCGGCAGACCCGCCGCTTCAAACACGCGCATCGGCTGCGGCGGCGTGCCGCGCACCACAAAATCGCAGCCGCTGCGCGCACAGGTACGGTGCAGATGCAGCACGACCGCAAGACCCGAGCTGTCCATAAACGTCAGTCCCGCCAAATTGAGCACCAGCTTTTCGCAGGGATAGAGCGCCATCAGATCCTCGCTCTGCTCAATGGCTTCCCGCGCGGCGTGGTGGTCCAGCTCGCCCGACAGCGAAACCGTCAGCACACCCTCGCTTTCCGCCTGTGTGATATGCAGCATATCCGTTTTCACCTCATTTTTCTGCCCAAACAAAAAGGGCTTGTACCCTCCCGGTACAAGCCCAAGTTTACCATTTTTTACCGTTTTATTCTGCCGCTTTCTGTCGCGTGCGCAGGATTTTTTCCGCTTCGCCAATCAGATACAGCGACCCGCAGACCAGCACGCAATCACGCTGTGCGGCCTTTTCCAGCGCCAGCCCGAGCGCACACGCAACTGTGTGACAGTCATACACCTCGCCGCAGTGCTGCTCCGCAATAGCCGCCGCAGTCTGCGCCGGCAGCGCGCGCGTATCCGCCTCCGGCGCGCAGGCAAAGAATACATCCGCGCGGCGCGCCATCTCATAAATACATTCCGCATATTCCTTGTCTTTGACCATGCCCATCACGACCAGCAGGCGGCGCATTTTGAGCATCTCATCCACCGTACGGGTGAGCGCCGCCACACCCGCGGCATTGTGCGCCCCGTCAAGCAGCACCAGCGGCTGGTCGCCCATGCGCTCGAGCCGCCCGGGCATACGCGCCCGCGCCAGTCCTCGTATCTCGGCCTCGGGCGAGATGCTCCAGCCGCGCTTTCGCAGCGCAGCAAACGTGCGCAGCGCAGTCTGCGCGTTTTGCAGCTGATGGCGACCGGGCATTGCAATCGTATAGCCTTGCCCGCCGTGTACAAACGCGGAGCCCGTGATATCGCACCGCAGCACCTGCATGTCCTGCATGCCGTCATACCAGACCGCGCCCACCGCGTCACACGCGCGCCGGATGGCCGGCAATGCCTCGTCCGGCTGCCCTTGTGCGCACACAACCGCGCAGTCAGGCTTGATGATCGCGGCCTTTTCCGCCGCGATTTCGGCAACCGTGTCACCCAGCACCGCCATATGATCGCGCGAAATCGGAGTAATGACACATACCTCGGGCGCTCGGATGATGTTGGTCGCGTCGTACCGGCCACCAAGACCGGTTTCCAGCACAACAATGTCGCATCGCTGCTCGGCAAAGTATAAAAACGCCAGCGCCGTTGTGAATTCAAACTCACCGATGTGCTCGCCCTCGGGCAGCACCAGCCCCTTGCAAACCTGCGCCACGCGCGCGGACAAGCGCGTCAAG
Organism: Candidatus Agathobaculum pullicola; assembly: GCF_052117205.1. Classification (NCBI taxonomy): domain Bacteria; kingdom Bacillati; phylum Bacillota; class Clostridia; order Eubacteriales; family Butyricicoccaceae; genus Agathobaculum; species Candidatus Agathobaculum pullicola. The sequence continues at coordinate 69,555 of NZ_JBQKJP010000009.1, forward strand.
TCTGCGTCCGGAATCATAACGCCGTCTACGCGGATGCGCTCATGAAACTGCACAAGGTAAGGCGAAGTGTACAGCCCGACATGATATCCCGCCGCGCGCAGCACGGAATCCAACATGCAGGCGGTAGAGCCTTTGCCGTTTGTACCCGCCAGATGCACAAATTTCAGTCCGTCCTGCGGATTGCCCAGCGCCGCGCACAGCGCGCGGATGCGATGCAGACCGGGCGCGCCGGAAAAGCGGCCGAGCGAGTGAATATAATCAACAGCGGTTTTGGGAATTTCGGTATCCATAATAAACCCTTTCCTGAAAAACAATATGCAACATTATACCATGCCTTGCCAAAAAGAAAAAGGAGAAACCGCAGTCTCCCCTTTTTCTATTGACCGACTGACTCAAAGCGCAATCTCCGGTCCCAGTTCGACCGCGCCGCTCGCAGCCTCTCCCGCGCTGCCCATGTCGCCTGCGGAAACCGAAGGCAACGGGCAGGCAGGCGGTGCCATAGTGGAAAACGCATCATAGGGGCTGTTCTTCCAACGCTTGTACTGCGTCGGTGTCTGCGTAATGCCGCCATTTGCCGTGGTCACGTCCGCGCGCATCCGCTTGGAACGCTGCTCCTTCTGCGCACGGCGCAAACGGCTGGCTTCTTCCTGTTTCTGCTCGCGCTCAGCGCGTTTTTTCTTTGCGCTGAGCAGTTGCTCGGCCTGCAAACGGCTGATTTTTCTCGATGCGCGCTGCAACAACGTGCGCAGCGAACGAATGGCGCGCCGTGCCTGGGCTGCATTCTCACTCGAGGACATGGCCTCGCCCTGCAAGTTATTGATTGCGCTGTTGATATCCGAAATGAGCATATTCACCTGCCCCACGCTCGCCGCACGGGCCAAGCGATGATACTTTCCCTTGGTCGAATAGTTGCGCGGGTTGGTGACGAAAATCGTCTTTTTCTCCTCCTTCGGTTTGTTCATCTCCGCAAACCAGTGCAGCAGCTTCCTTGCCTTCTCCATCTGCTCGGCCGCCGGCGACTTTTCAAAATACTTCCAAGTCTGCGCTTTCTCCTGGCTGACATACACGCCCGAGATATCCGTGACATTGAGCGTGCGCAACAGCCGCAGCAGCGTTTCGCATCCCTCCTGAAAGTCCTCCGGTCCCTGCGCCATCTTATCCAGAAAGGCCTGATCGATCACCAAATGTTTGCCGCCGCCCAGTCCAGCGGCAAGCTGCCGCAGTTCGTCTGTATCCTGTGCACTGCCGGTCACGATATCGATGCTGGGAAAGCTGTCGCGCAGGCTTTCCAGCACCTCATTGACCGCGCGCGTCCAGTCCGTGCGCTGCCAGTCCGTATCCAGCGTGACCGTATCCTGCGGCTCCATCTGTCCGGCAGAACGGTGCGTGTCCATGCCGGTATTGTGGCTCTGCTGCCCCGCCGCACGATAAAGCGCCCGTATTTGTTCAATTCGTTCCACCATGCTCTGTCCCTCCATCCCTTGCTGCCGGTTAAATTCCTTTATATGTAAATATCCGACCAAAACTGAAAAAAAGTAATGGACAGTTTCAACAATTTTTCAATATTGGTTTCGTATTAGGTGCAGAGAAACAAAAAAAATGTGCCGCAGGCCTGTTTGCCTGCGGCACTTGCATTTGAATTTGATAAAACAGCGTCAACCGAGGGCCGCGATGGATTCCTCCAGCTTTGCGAGATGCTCGCGCAGCTTTTCGGCCTTTTCGCGCTCAACCGCGACGACCTTTTCGGGCGCCTTATCAACGAACTTCGGGTTATTGAGCTTTTTCATCACGAACGCAATATCATCCTCGACCTTGGCCTTCTCCTTCTCAAGGCGCGCACGCTCGGCAGCAAAGTCGATGAGGTCTCCCATCGGCATATAGAGCTGCGCGTCGCCCGTGACGACCGACGCCATCTTGGCCGCGTCCGCGGGTACTGCGTCAATCAGCTCAATGCCGGACGCATAAGCGAGTTTCGGGAAGAAGCCTTCGCCGGCGGCAAAGGTGTCCTTTTTCGCGGTCAGGATGAGCACCTTGGCCTTTTTGGACGGCGGGACGTTCATCTCGCTGCGACGATTGCGGATGGCGCGCACCGCGTCCATCAGCGTCTCCATCTGCGCCTCTTCAGCGGCAAAGTGCAGCTTTTCGTCGTACTCCGGCCACTGGGACACCATGACCGACGGGCCTTCGTGCGGCAACGCCTGCCAGATGGTCTCGGTGATAAACGGCATGAACGGATGCAGCAGCTGCATCGCGCCGGACAGCACGTAGCACAGTACCTTCTGCACGTTCTCGTCGCCCGCCTGCAAACGGGTCTTGGCGATTTCGATATACCAGTCGCAGAAGTTATCCCAGATAAAGTCATTGAGCTTAGCAGCCGCCAGACCCAGTTCGTACTGGTCGATATTGCGGGTGACCTCGGCAACCAGCGTATTAAACTTGGACACGATCCACTTGTCCTCGAGCGCCAGCGTTTCGGGCAGCGCGGCAGCCTTATCCTTGCCGATGGTCAGATTCATCTGGATAAAGCGCGACGCATTCCAGATTTTGTTGCAGAAATTACGCGATGCCTGTACGCGCTCGTCCGAGAAACGCATGTCGTTTCCGGGGCTGTTGCCGGTCGCGAGCGTGAAGCGCAACGCGTCCGCGCCGTACTGGTCGATGATTTCCAGCGGGTCGATGCCGTTGCCCAGCGACTTGCTCATCTTCCGGCCTTGCGCGTCGCGCACCAGACCGTGGATATACACGGTGTCGAACGGGGTCTGGCCCATGTGCTCAACGCCCGAGAAAATCATACGCGCGACCCAGAAGAAGATGATATCGTAGCCGGTAACCAGCGTCGAGGTCGGATAGAAATAGTCGAGTTCGGGTGTCTTTTCCGGCCAGCCGAGCGTGGAGAACGGCCACAGCGCAGACGAGAACCAAGTATCCAGCACGTCCTCTTCCTGACGGACGTTCTTGGAGCCGCACTTCGGGCAAACATGCACGTCTTCCTTAGAGACGGTCATCTCGCCGCAGTCATCGCAGTAGAACGCCGGGATGCGGTGACCCCACCACAGCTGACGCGAAATGCACCAGTCGTGCACGTTTTCCATCCAGCGCAGATAGGTCTTGGAGAAGCGGTCGGGCACAAACTTGGTCTTGCCCTCGGTGACAACATCCATCGCGGGCTTGGCGAGCGGCGCCATCTTGACAAACCACTGCGCCGAGGTCATCGGCTCAACCGTCGTGCCGCAGCGGTAGCAGGTGCCGACATTGTGCTCGTGGTCCTCGGTCTTGACCAGATAGCCGCCCTCTTCGAGGTCCTTGATGACCGCCTTACGGCACTCGTAGCGGTCCATACCCTCGTATTTGCCGCCGTTTTCGTTGACGGTCGCGTCCTCGCCAAACACAAGAATCTGCTCGAGGTTGTGGCGCTGGCCCATCTCGAAGTCGTTCGGGTCGTGGCAGGGCGTAACCTTGACGCAGCCCGTACCAAACTCCATATCAACGTAATCATCGCCGAAAATCGGAATTTCACGGTTCATAATCGGCAGGATACAGGTCTTGCCAATCAGGTGCTTGTATCGCTCGTCGTTCGGGTTGACCGCAACGCCGGTATCGCCCATGAAGGTCTCCGGACGGGTGGTCGCAACAACCAGCTCGCCCGAACCGTCGGCCAGCGGGTAGCGGATGTGCCACAGCTTGCCCGGCTGTGTCTCGTACTCGACCTCCGCGTCGGAAAGCGCGGTCGTGCAGTGCGGACACCAGTTGATGATACGGTGGCCCTTGTAAATCAGGCCCTTGTTATAGAGGTTGACAAACACCTCGCGCACCGCTTTGGAGCAGCCCTCGTCCATCGTGAAGCGCTCACGCTCCCAGTCGCAGGACGAGCCGAGCTTTTTGAGCTGGCTGATGATGCGGTCGCCATACTTGTTCTTCCAGTCCCAAACGCGCTCGAGGAATTTCTCGCGGCCGAGGTCGTAACGGGTCAGGCCCTCTTCCTTGCGCAGGTTCTCTTCCACCTTAATCTGTGTGGCAATGCCCGCGTGGTCAGTGCCGGGCATCCACAGCGTTTCATAGCCCTGCATACGCTTGGTGCGGATGAGGATATCCTGCAAGGTTTCGTCGAACGCATGGCCCATGTGCAGTTGGCCGGTCACGTTCGGGGGCGGGATGACAATGGTATAGGGTTTCTTGTCCGGGTTGACCTCGGCATGGAAAAAGCCGGAGTCGTTCCAGAAGCTGTACAGCTTGTCCTCGACCGCTTTCGGGTCGTAGGTCTTGGGCAGTTCGCTCATGGGTCTATCTCCTTTTGAATTGAATTAACTGATTTTGGCGCGGCAGCGCCCCCTCTGGGGTGGCAGAGTCCCTTCTTGTTTCTCGCGACAGATGGGCGGAAACCGTCGGGCGGGGCGCACTCTTGCGCGCGCAGCGCGCCCTGAAGGAAGGGGGTGATTCGCAAGAGGGGGAAACCATGGGTTTGCCCCCTCTTGTGCGCCTGCGGCGCGCAGCCGCACGTTTCCCGCCGCCTGCGGAATACGGGCAAACAAAAAAGCACGCCGTCCGTATAGGACGAAGCGTGCTCCGTGGTACCACCTAACTTCGCGGCCAAAATGCCGCGCACTCGTTGACCCGTAACGTGGGCGGGACGGGACGGCTTACTGGTTTCAGCCCTCCTGCTCGAAAGCGACCTTCTTCCTTCCCGCCGAAGGGCTTGCACCGAACCGCCCTCTCTCTTGACGCGCGGGGATAGGAATACTCCTCTTTGTCATTGCATTTCGCGTATTAACTTAATCAGTATATCTACAAAAGCGGGGTTTGTCAAGGTTTTTGCGCCTCAGAAATGTCGATTTTGCCGTGTTCTTTTTCAAAGCGTCGAATATCCTGCCGAATCAAATACAGTACATGTCCATTGACCGAACGGCCTTCATATTCTGCAATGCAGTGCAGTTTCTCCAACGTGTCCGGCTCAATCCGAAAGCCAAAGTGTCTCCTATTATCCATTGAGCCACCCTCCATAGTCTTATTTTAAGTACACTTTAAGTCCTTTATGTGTTATAATGGTTCCAGTGTTCTTGAAGTGTACTTGACTTTTTATGGAGGTGTATCGCATGGATGAACTCAACTACAAGGATGCTTACCTGTATCTGGTGCGCGCAGTCGACGACCTTGTCCGCTATATGGAGCTGTCGGACGAAACCGCCGACCGCCAAACCGTCCTTTTCGGACTGCGGCAAGCTCTTTCCGGCGCGGAAGAGCGCGCCATCGAGTGAAAAATCACCCTGTAACTTGTGCTTTCCCGCGCCGCTGCTATAATTGAAATAGCCAAAGGAGGCATGTTATGTTCCGTAAACGCAAAATCCTGCTCGTGCTGCTTGCGGTAGCGGCGCTCGGCGTGGCATCCGGCCTTGCGTGGCACACCGTCGGCAAGCAGCAGACCATCCGCGCCGAGGTGCGCACCGCGCGCATGACGCAAATCGAAAACACCGTGCCGGACGGCATCCTGTCGGCGCAGGAGCTGCTTTCGCAGCCCGTCAAGCAGGACGGCGTGACCCTGCACCGCGCGGTCTACTATCCCCAGGCCGAGGCGCTCGTGTGCTTCTTCGAGAACGAGGACCCCAATCGCGACATTTATCCCGCCGCACTCCCCGACTGCAACGCCACCATACTGCCCGAATCCCACGGAGTGACGGCGTATCTTTTTGAAGGCGTGCCGGCCAATGCGCTTGCCGACGGCATAATCGTCGAGATGACCGACTGGCAATTTGAAAGCTGTAAACCGCTCACTTTCGTGCCTGACGTCTGATTTCACGCAAATTTGTGCATTTTTGTAGGTTTGTCAAACATATTGGACAGAGAACTCTAAGGGAGAAAACCAACCTAGAGGCCTCATGGGAAAGTTGTTGGAGTGGCGATTATGGATAGCGAGCTGCTTGGCG